>CANGRP010000005.1 GCA_947456005.1 Caulobacteraceae bacterium | reverse complement strand
TGGCCGCCATTCGGCAGGCGGTTTCAGTCCCGGCGACGGTGAAGTGCCGGATCGGGGTGGATGACCAGGACCCGGAGTCCAGCCTCTTTTCCCTGGTGGACGCCTGCGCCGCCGCAGGCGTCGACACCTTCATCGTCCATGCCCGCAAGGCGATCCTGAAGGGCCTGTCGCCCAAGGAGAACCGGGACATCCCGCCCCTGAACTACGACCTTGTCCGGCGGCTGAAGCGGGACCGGCCCGGCCTGACCATCGTGCTGAACGGCGGGATCGGTGGCCTGGATGCGGCTGAGGCCCTGCTGGCGGACTTCGACGGGGTCATGCTGGGGCGCGCCGCCTATCATGACCCCGGCCTGCTGGGCGAGGTGGACGCAAGGATCTTCGGGGAGGGGGCTCCCGTCACGCCGGAGGCGGCGGTGGAGGCCTACCTGCCCTATGTGGACGCGCGGCTTTCCGAGGGTGTTTCCCTGGCCGCCATGACCCGGCACATGCTGGGCCTGTTTCAGGGCCGGCGCGGGGCGCGGGCCTGGCGGCGCATCCTGACGGTGGAGTCGGTCAGGCCCGGGGCGGGGACGGAGGTCATCCGCCGCGCCCTGGCGGAGGTGTCCGGATCAGGGGTGGAGGCGCAGGGCCTGGGGCGTGGCCTCGAAGCCGGAGAGCCGGCGCAGATAGCTCATGCCCAGCAGTGAGGCGTCGGTATCCCGGTCCAGGACCAGGGCGTCGACATTCCGCACCACCGCCCCATCCACCCCCACGGAGGCCAGGGTGATCCGGGCGGCCCGGGCCTCACCGGCGGCGGTCGCCACCTTCAGGCCGTAGGTCAGGGCGTCGGGATCGAGGCCCACGCGGCGGGCGTCAGCGGCGGTGAGGGAGACAACGGTGGCGCCGGTGTCGACCAGCATGCGGACGGACTGGCCATTGACCTGGACCTGCGCCCAGTAATGCCCGTCCTTGCCCATCGCTACGGCGGCGGGGCTCGGAGAGGGGGCCGCTGCCGGCGGAAGGACCGCCGAGGAGGCGCGCACGCCGGGCGCCAGGGTCAGGACGGCCTGGCCGGCGGCCACGGCCGCGATGGCGGAGGCCAGGGCGATCATCGCCTTCCTGTGCATGGCCTCTGCGTCTCCGGAACCCGTTCCAACGCGCCAAGGCTAGTCGAGGATGGTTAGCCGGTTATGAACATCGCCGGACGGCGGTCGACCTCAGAGGGGGCCGAAGCGGATCTCGTCGCTTTCGGCCGTCTGGGCGGCCAGCGCCGCGAGGAGATGGCGCCTGTTCTCCCCTGTCAGAGTCCGGGTCTGTCAGGAGCGTGAGGCCATGTTCTCACGAGAACATGTCCCGCTTCTCCGGGCGGATCAGGGTCACCCGCGACGGCAGCTCCGCCATGACCGCGTCTCGCGCCTCAGGCGTCAGCTTCGACCAGCCTGCGACCTCGTTCAGGCGTCGGTAGCAGCCCATGCAAAGGCCGCTTTCTCCATCGACGACGCAGATCTTGATGCAGGGCGTGCGCATGGGGAGGGGCCTGTCCGGCGGCGACGGAGCCTCTGTCGCCTGGAGAATTGCAGGGCCTCATATTGAGCCCGCCAGTCCCGCTGCGGCAAGCCCCCGGCGCAGCCGGCGGTCCCGGCGGCGGTGCGGAAGGCGACTGCCCCTACGTCATGGGGACGCGCCGCTTTTCAATCCGGGCTCCTTCACCTATGTGGAGCGACGGAACGGCGCGTATTTCCGCGCCAGACGCCGGAGCTTTCTCATGAACCTGGATTTCTCCCCCGAGGACAACGCCTTCCGCCTGGAGGTCCGCACCTTCATCGCCGAAAACTACCCCAGGGCGCTGCGCGAGAAGCAGGAACGCGATGAGACCCTGGGCAAGGAGGACTATCTCTCCTGGCACCGGATCCTCGCCCAGAAGGGCTGGGCGGTCCCCTCCTGGCCGGTGGAGCTGGGCGGCACGGGCTGGACGCCCACTCAGAAGTACATCTGGTCCGAGGAGCAGGCCCGGGCCGACACCATCGGCGTCATGCCCTTCGGCGTCTCCATGCTGGCGCCTGTGCTCTATACCTTCGGCACCGAGGAGCAGAAGCAGCGCTTTCTCCCGGGTATCCGCGACGGCCTCGTCTGGTGGTGCCAGGGCTATTCCGAGCCGGGTTCGGGCTCTGACCTCGCCAGCCTCAAGACCCGCGCCGAGCGCGTCACCGGCGACGACGGGAAGGAATACTACATCGTCAACGGCCAGAAGACCTGGACGACCCTGGGCCAGCATGCCGACTGGGGCTTCTTCCTGGTCCGCACTGATCCCGACGCCAAGCCGCAGTCGGGCATCTCCTTCCTGCTCATCGACATGAAGACCCCGGGCATCTCGGTGCGTCGCATCACCACGCTGGAAGGCGGCCACGAGGTCAACGACGTCTTCCTCGACAACGTAAAGGTGCCGGTCGAGAATCGCGTCTTCCACGAGAACCAGGGCTGGACCTGCGCCAAGGCCCTGCTGGCCCACGAGCGGTCCGGCATCGCCGGGGTGGCGCGCTCCAAGCGCGGCCTCGAGCGCCTGCGCCAGATGGCCTCCACCGAGCTGTCCGACGCCGGCGGCGCCCTGATCCAGGACGCCTTCTTCCGCCGCAAGGTGGCTGAGCTCGAGATCGATCTCACCGCCCTGGAGTTCACCGAGCTGCGCACCCTGGCCGGCGAGTCCAGCGGCAAGGGGCCGGGCCCGGAGAGCTCGATCCTTAAGATCAAGGGCACCGAGATCCAACAGCGCCTGCAGGAACTGGCCCTGGAGGCCGCCGGGCACTACGGCGCCCCCTTCCTGGGCGATGCTGGCCACAACTCCGGCATTGGCCCCAACCATGCCCTGGGCCTGGCTGGCGACTACTTCAACGGCCGCAAGACCTCGATCTATGGCGGCTCCAATGAGATCCAGCGCAACATCATCTCCAAGATGGTGCTGGGCCTCTAAAACACCCTAGGGACATTCAGGAGGGGCTGCGGCCCCGGGCGGGACGAACATGGATTTCAGCTTCACCGAAGAACAGTCGATGCTCCGCGACACGATCGCGAGCTACCTGGCGGACAACTATGGTTTCGACCAGCGCCGGGCGGCCCTGGGGCGCGAGCCGCACTGGCGGCCGGACGTCTGGAGCGCCTTCGCCGATGAGCTGGGCATCCTGGGGGCGGCCTTCCCCGAGGCCCTCGGCGGCCTGGGCGGCGGCTACACCGAGAACATGGTGGTCATGGAAGAGCTGGGCAAAGCCCTCGTGGTCGAGCCCTATCTCGGTACAGTGGTCATCGGCGGCGGCTTCCTGAAGCACGGCGCCCCGGCCGGCGCCGAGGAATTGATCGGCCAGATCATCGCCGGCAAGGCCATCTTCGCCTTCGCCTATGCCGAGCCGCAGGGCCGCTACAACATTCGCGACCTGAAGACGACCGCCCGCAAGGATGGCGCGGGCTATGTCCTGAACGGCCACAAGGCCGTGGTGGTGGGAGCGCCCTACGCCACCCACCTGGTGGTCACCGCCCGCACCGGCGGCGGCCAGCGCGACGCCGGCGGGATCTCGGTCTTCATCGTGCCGAAGTCCGCCAAGGGTGTGACCACCCGCGACTATCCCACCGTCGACGGCTTCCGCGCCTCGGAGGTCTATTTCGAGAACGTCGTCCTGGGCGCAGAGGCCCGGATCGGCGGCGAGGGGGAGGCCCTGCCCCTGGTCGAGAAGGTCATCGACGAGGCCATCGCCGCCACCTGCGCCGAGGCCTGCGGCGTCCTGCGCCGCCTGCAGGAAGGCACGGTTGAGTACACCAAGCAGCGCAAGCAGTTCGGCGTGCCGATCTCCTCCTTCCAGGTGCTGCAGCATCGCATGGTCGACATGTTCATCCAGCTCGAGCAGTCGATCTCGATGACCTACATGGCCACCATCCGCCTGTCTGACAGCGACGCCGAGCGGGCCAAGGCCGTGTCGGCCGCCAAGGTGCAGATCGGCAAGGCCTGCAAGTTCGTGGGGCAGAACGCCGTCCAGCTCCACGGCGGCATGGGCGTGACGGACGAGATGGCTATCGGCCACTACTTCAAGCGCGCGACCATGATCGAGGGCCTGTTCGGCTCCACCGACCATCACCTGGCGCGTTACGAGGCCCTGTCGCTCGGCGCGACGGCCTGAAGCTCGGCCGCCAGGCGCGCGCGCTCGGCGGCCATTTCGGCGCGGAAGCCTTCGGTAGACCAGAGACGATAGTCCCCGGTCGCGTAGGCTTCCGCGTTCCGCCGGTAAAGAAAGGCGTTCAGCCGGTTGGCCAGGGTGTTGTCCCGGGTGCGGGTCACTGCGCCCGGAGACCCCATGACGATCGAGCAGGGCGGGATCACCGTCCCCTCCTTCAGGAAGGCGCCGCCGGCCACGATGGACCCCGCGCCAATCCGGCAGCCGTCCATGAGGGTGGCGCCGATGCCGATCAGGCAGGCCTCGCCGATGTCGCAGCCGTGCAGGGTCACGTGATGGGTGATCGAGCAGTCGGCCCCGACGAAGGTCCCGGTCCCTGCGCCCACGTGGATCATCACGAAGTCCTGGATGTTGGCCCGCGGGCCGATCACCACCCGGTCGCTCTCGGCGCGGACCACCACGTTGCACCAGACCGAGGCGCCGGGATGAATCTCGACCTCGCCGAACAGCCTGGCCGAGGGGTCGATCCAGGCCGCGCCCAGCTCCTTCACGTCGGGTCCGAGAAAGGGTCCGCTCATCTGCGCCTCCGTTTGCGCCAGCCTCGCCTAGCCGCCGGCGGCTGACAAGTCGGCGGCCGGGGAGGAAAGGCGTTGCCCTGCGCCCCGAAGCGGGCGAAAGCCCCGGCATGACCCCGCGCGACTTTGGCCTGATGACGCTGGTCTGCCTGATCTGGGCGGCCAACTCGATCATCTCCAAGCTGGTCATCGCCAATCTCCACGCGCCCCCCATGTTTTATGCGGCCCTGCGCTTCGCGGTGGTGCTGGCGGTGGTCTGGCCCTGGCTGCGCAACGTTCCCCGGCCCCTCTGGCGGATGATCCTGGTGGGTCTGTGCATGGGTTGCGGGACCTTCGCCCTGGTCTTTTTCGCGCTTGAGACCGCCAGTCCCTCGGCGGTGGCGATTGTCAGCCAGCTGGGCGTCCCCATCACGGCGGTCCTGTCCTGGTTCCTGCTGGGCGAGCGGCTCGACGCCCGGCGGATCGCCGGCACGGCCATGACCCTGGCGGGCGTGGTGCTGGTCATGTGGAACCCGGACGGCCTGCATATGTCCGCGGGTCTTCTGTTTGTCGTGGCCTCGGCGGTGATCGGGTCCTTCGGCGCCGTGCTGATGAAGCAGATCGAGGGGGTGAAGCCCCTGCAGTTCCAGGCCTGGGTCGGCCTGACCTCGGTGATCCCCACCCTGGCCTACACCCTGTCCTTCGAGACGGGCCAGGCGGCCGTGACCGTGGCCAACCCCTGGGCCCTGGGGGCCGCCGTCCTGTTCTCGGGCCTCGTCGTCTCGGTGCTGGCCCACACCCTCTACTACACCCTGATCCAGCGCTACGAGGCGACCCTGGTCTCGCCCCTGACCCTGATGACGCCCATCTTCACCATCGCCCTGGGGGTGATCTTCACCGGCGACGTGGTCGACCTGCGGATGGCGTTGGGGGCGGCCCTCGCCATGGCCGGCGTCCTGGTCATCGCCTTCCGCTTCAACCAGCTGGCCCGTCTGGTCCTCCTCTTCGGTCGTGGCCAGGGCGCCTGACCGACCGCCCCAATTCCTTCCCCCAGGGGGAGGTGGGCCGGGCAGCGGGCCGGAGGGGGGCAACGGCATCCAAGCTGACACCGCCCTGATCCCCCGCAGCAGGGAGCGCCACCCTCGCCAAAATCCGGATGCGGCCACCGCCGATTGGCCCTAGCCTCCCGGCCATGGACTACATCGACGCCCCGTCGCCGAACTTCGACGCCCGGACCGCCCCGCCGGACATGATCGTCCTGCACTATACCGGCATGCAGACCGGCGAGGCCGCCCTGGAGCGGCTGCGCGACCCCACGCCCGGCGGGCGGGTCAGCGCGCACTACCTGGTCGAGGAGGACGGCCGGGTCTTCCGCATGGTGGATGAGGCCCGGCGGGCCTGGCACGCCGGCGTGGCGTCCTGGAAGGGCGAGAGGGACATCAACGGCCGCTCGATCGGCGTCGAGATCGTCAATCCGGGACATGCGCACGGCTATCGCGACTTCCCCGAGCCACAGGTCGCCGCCGTCATCGCTCTGCTGACCGACATCCGAAGCCGCTGGACCATCTCCGACGGCGACATCGTCGGGCACTCCGACGTGGCCCCCGCCCGCAAGCAGGACCCGGGCGAGCGGTTTCCCTGGAAGCAGCTGGCGCAAGCGGGCCATGGCCTCTGGGTCGAGCCGCCCCCGGCGCCGGGCGCGCCCCTGGCCGAGGGCGCGGAGGGTGCGGCGGTCTTCGCCTTCCAGGCCGGCCTGCCCCGGCTGGGCTATGACTGTGCGCCGACAGGCGTCTTCGACGCCGCCACCCGCGAAGTGGTTTCCGCCTTCCAGAGGCATTGGGTGCAGAGCCGTTTCGACGGGGTGGCCGACGGCCTCACCCGGGCCCGGCTGATCGCCCTCCTGCGGTTGTCCGGGGCATGATCACGGATCCGCCCAGGGCCGAAGGCTTCGAGCTCCGGGCCCTGTCCGAGGCCGACGCCCCGGACCTCCTGGCGCTCTTCTCCGACCCCGAGGTCTGCGCCTTCATGGACATCGAGCCGCTGGAGACAGAGTTCGAGGCCCTCGACATCATCGACTGGGCGGAGGCCCAGGCGGCGCAGGGGCTGGGCGTGCGCTGGGGCGTCCGGCGGGCGGGAGAGGGGCGCCTGATCGGGACGGTGGGCTTCAACCGGATCGAGCGCAGCCGGGGGCGCTGGGGCGAGATCGCCTATGACCTCGCCCGCGACCAGTGGGGGAGGGGCGTCATGTCGACCCTCCTCCCGGCGATCATCGCGCGGGGCTTTGCGGATTTCGGCCTCTTGCGCCTCGAGGCCATGGTGACGGTCGGGAACGAACGGTCCTGCGCCCTGCTCAGGCGGATGGGGTTCCAGCAGGAAGGCGTCCTCGCCCGGCGGGGTTACTGGAAGGGCCAGGCTTGGGACCAGCTGGTCTTCGCCCGGCTCGCGGATTGACGCCGGCCCCGCAGAGGGCCACTTCTGCAAACGGAACCAGACGGCCGGGCGGTCGCTCCTGTCCTTCGGGGCGGGGGAGGAAAGTCCGGGCTCCACTACGACATGGCGGCGGGTAACGCCCGCCGGGGGCGACCCCAGGGACAGCGCCACAGAGAGCAGACCGCCCCGGCTGCGGCCGGGGCAAGGGTGAAAGGGTGCGGTAAGAGCGCACCGCGGACCCAGCAATGGGGACGGCATGGCAAGCCCCGCCAGGAGCAAGACCGAATAGGGACCTCGCGCCGGAGCGATCCGGCAGGGCTGTCGCAGGCCCAGGGGACCGGGTAGGTCGCGAGAACCGTCCAGCAATGGGCGGTCCAGAGGAATGATCGCCGCGCCCGCTCCGGCGGGCGGCACAGAACCCGGCTTACAGGCCGTCTGGTTTCCATCCGCCCCCGAAACCGCACTTATCAACAGATGTCCGGCACTCCCACGGCTTCCGGGCAATGGTTCTCTGTATGGCCTGTGGAGAGGCAGTGGAAATTAACCATATTTGAAGGGAAATCAGCTGAGAATACTTAGTATTGGCAGTCAGAGTCATTGTTTCCCATTCGATCCCATGATAGCCCATTTGAACCCTGGACAGGCTCCTTTCCCCGCGACTTCGGTCGTGGCCGGCGTCGCTCCGGGATCGGCAAGGGCGCGGCCCGAGGGGGCGCAGGACAGGACGCTGCGGGATGTTCATCTCGACGTTCGAGAAACAGCTGGACGCCAAGCGGCGCATCGTCGTGCCGCAGGAGTTCCGCGCCGCGGTCTCGGGTCCCTTCGACGGGGTGGTCTGCTTTCCCTCCATCGAGGCCGATTGCATCGAGGGCGGGGGGCAGGTCCTGTTCGAGCGCTACCTCGGCGTCATCGAGGAGCTGGAGTTCGGCGATCCCCTGCGTTCGGCCCTGGAGACCTCCGTCCTTGGCGGCATGGCGCGGCTGAGCTTCGACACGGCCGGCCGGATCACGCTTCCGGAAACGCTCTGCGACGCCTTCGGCCTGAGCGATTGGGTGGTCGTGGTGGGACTTGGCGATCGTTTCCAGATCTGGGAGCGCGAGGCCTTCCAGGCGCACCGGGCCGTCCAGAGGGAGCTGGCCCGCGAGGGGCTGGCCCAGCTTCGCGCCGCTCAGAGGGGCCAGCGCTCGGGTATGCCGGGATGAGCGCGCCCCACCTCTCCGTCCTGCTGAACGAGGTGGTCGCCGCCATCATTCCGGCGCCCGGCCGGCATGTCGTGGACGGGACCTTCGGGGCCGGAGGCTACGCCCGGGCCTTCCTCGCCGCCGGCGCCCGCGTCACCGCCTTCGACCGGGATCCCTCCGCCGCCCGTTTCGCCGAGGGACTCGGTCCCGACTTCCGGTTGGTCATTGCGCCCTTCTCGACCATGGCTGAGGTCCTGGGAGCCTCCGCCGTGGACGGGGTCGCCCTCGACCTGGGCGTATCCTCCATGCAGCTGGACGAGGCGGAGCGCGGCTTCTCCTTCCTTCGGGATGGTCCGCTGGACATGCGCATGGGCGACGGCGGGCCCACGGCGGCGGACCTGGTCAATACCAGGGAACCCGCCGACCTGGCGCGCATCTTCTGGCTCTACGGCGAGGAGCGGCAGTCCCGCCGCATCGCCTCGGCCATCGCCCGCCGCCGCGAGACCACCCCCTTCACCCGGACCACGGACCTTGCAGAGGTCATCGAGCGGGCCCTGGGCGGACGGCGGGGCGCCCGCGTCCATCCCGCCACCCGCGCCTTCCAGGCGCTCCGGATCGCCGTCAATGACGAGCTGGCCGAGCTGGAGGCCGGCCTCGTCGCCGCCGAGCGTATCCTGCGGCCTGGGGGCCGGCTGGCCGTGGTGACCTTCCATTCCCTCGAGGACAGGATCGTCAAGGGCTTCCTTGCGGAACGCTCCGGCCGGATCCCGGGCGGATCGCGCCATGCGCCGGAAGCGCCCCGTGGGGCCGATCCGAGCTTCACCCTCCTGTCCGTGCGCTCGACGCCCCCGTCGGAGGCGGAGACCGCGGCGAACCCACGGGCCCGATCCGCCAGGCTTCGCGCCGCTGAGCGGACGGCTGCGCCTCTCTGGAGGGCTGCGGCATGACCCTCCTGGATCGCCGGATCCTCGGGTTCCGAACCGTGGATGTCGTCCTGTTCATCTGCCTCCTGGGCCTGATCCTCGGCGTCTACCTCGCCAAGACCATGGCTGGGGGTGAGCGCGGCCAGATCGCCGCTGCAGAGCGCCAGATCGCCGAGGAGCAGGACCGCATTGTCCTTCTCGAGGCCGAGGTCGCCCATCTTGAGCGTCCCGAGCGCCTGGCCGCCATGGCCCGGTCCTACGCCGGCCTCGCCCCGGTGGCCTCTGCCCGGGAGATCACCCCCCAGGGCCTGGCTGACGCCCTGCAGGCGCCGGCGCCCGCCACGCCCCAGCTTCTCGTGGTCGCCGCGCCGGGGCTCCCGGCCGCCTTGGAAACCGAGACCTCCGCAGTGGCTGAGGAAGACACGGCCTCGCCCGCCTCCCAGGAGCCAAAGCCATGAGCCTGACGCATCCGGGCCTGCCCGCTCCTGGCTGGAGATGGATCAAGGCGTGGCTTTGGAGCCTGGAGCGCGCCTTCGAGAAGGCCCGCGCGTCCGGTCGGGCGGAGAACGACGCCCGCATCCGCATCTTCGTGGTCCTCGCCGTTTTCGTCGCCGGCTTCCTCTGCCTCGCGGTGGGGGCCACGCGCCTCGCCATCTTCCCGGGCCTGGACGTCGCCACAGGCGCCGGCGGCGGGTCCGGGCCCGGGCGTGCCCCCCTGGTGGACCGTCGCGGCGCCCTCCTGGCTGCGGACCTGCCCTTCTACACCCTCTACCTGGACCCCCGGGACGTCTGGGACCGGGCAGAGACCCGTGCGGGCCTGATCAAGGCCCTCCCCGACCTGTCCGTCACGCGGCTCGACCGCGCGATGGCGGCGTCGCGGCGCACCTTCCTGGCGGGTCCGCTGTCGCCCGCTGAACGGGACCGGGTCCACGACCTGGGTCTTCCCGGGGTTGTGTTCGAGAGAGAGCCGCGCCGGGTCTATCCCCTCGGCGGCGCCGGCGCCCACCTGATCGGCTTTTCCGACACCGGCGGCGAGGGCCTGGCCGGGGCCGAGGGCGCCCTGAATGAACGTATCCGCGCTGGCGCCGGCGACCGCCAACCCACCCCGCTGTCCATCGACATGCGCGTCCAGGCCGCCTTGGATGACGAGCTGTCCGCCGCCGCCACGCGGCTGCAGGCCAAGGGCGCGGTCGGCCTGATCACCAACGTCCAGACTGGTGAAGTCCTGGCCATGTCGTCCTGGCCGACCTTCGATCCCAATCACGCCGGCGGGTCCACGCCCGACCAGCTGCGGAACCGGGCCGTGGCGTCGGTCTACGAGATGGGGTCGACGTTCAAGGTCTTCACCCTGGCGGTGGGTCTCGACACCCACAAGATCACCCCTGAGACCGTCTTTCATACGACCAAGGGGATGAACATCGGGTCGCGGGTGATCCGGGATCTCCATGCCGTCGATCACGACCTGACGGCCACAGACATCTTCCTGAAGTCCTCCAACATCGGCGCCAGCCAGATCGCCCTGGCGGTCGGCGGGCCGACCATGACCCAGTACTTCCAGGCCTTCGGCCTGTTCCACGCCGCCCCGATCGAGCTCAACGAGTCCGCCCGCCCCATCCTCCCCCGGGAGTGGAATCCCAACACCGTGGCCTCGGCGTCCTTCGGTCACGCCATCTCGGTCTCCCCGGTCGCCCTGGCTGCGGGGTTGGGCTCCGTCCTGAACGGGGGGCGCTACCTTCCCCTGACCGTGCAGCCCATGCAGCCGGGCGCCCGCCCGGATGGGCGCCGCATCATCAGCGAGGAGACGTCCCGCCTGATGCTCGGCCTGATGCGCCGGAACGTGCTGGAGGGCTCGGGCCGCCGCGCCAACGCGGCAGGTCTTCGGGTCGGCGGCAAGACGGGGTCGGCGGAGAAGGTCATCGGCGGGCGGTATGTCCGGGACAAGGTGCTTGCCTCCTTCGCCGGGGTCTTTCCCACCGATGGCGCCCTTGGCGATGATCGCTACCTCGTGCTGGTCCTCATCGATGAGCCGGTCGCTGACGCCGAGTCCGGCGGTCGTACAGGCGGCCTGACCGCCGCGCCCACGGCAGGCAAGGTCATCGACCGTGTCGCGCCCTTTCTTGGCGTGAGCCGCCGGTTCGAGCAGGTGGCCGCCCAGCCGGTTCCGGCCATCGCCGAACTCGCCGCCCTGCAAGAGCGTTGACCCTCGTGCGTCTGTCCCAGCTCCTGCACAGGGACCTGCCGGTCGACCCGGAGATCACCGGGGTCACCGCCGACAGCCGCCGGGTCGGCCCTGGCGTCCTCTTTGCGGCCCTTCCCGGAGTCGCCAGGGACGGCGCCGACTTCGCGCCCCAGGCCGTGGCCGCCGGCGCCGCCGCGGTGCTCTGCGGCCGGAACCTGCCAGGTCTGGATGTCCCGGTCATCGCCAGCGAAGACCCCCGCAGGGCCTACGCCCTGGCCGCCGCGGCCTTCCACCGCCGCCAGCCGGAGGTGGTCGTGGCCGTCACCGGGACCAACGGAAAGACCTCTGTCGCGGGCTTCCGCCGGCAGATCGCCGCGGCGACAGGACGGATCTCCGCCAGCATGGGAACCCTCGGCGTCCTGGTGTCCGAGCCGGGGCGGGAGGATGTCGCGCTCACGCCGCCCGGACTGACGACGCCGGACGCGGGCGACGTCGCCGCCCTTCTCGCCGACCTGGCCGGAAGGGGGGTGACCGACCTTGCGCTCGAGGCTTCCTCCCACGGCATCGACCAGAGGCGGCTGGACGGCGTTCGCCTGTCCGCTGCGGCCTTCCTGAACCTGACCCAGGACCACCTGGACTACCACGGCGACATGGCCAGCTATCAGTCCGCCAAGCTTCGCCTGTTCGACACCCTTCTGCCCCGGGGCGCGCCGGCGGTCCTGAATGCGGACTCGCCCGCCTTCCCCGCCTTCGCCGCCGCCGCGACCCTGGCCGGCGCCGACCTCATCACCTTCGGGGAAGCGGGGCGGGACCTGAGGCTTACCGGACGGACGCCCCGGCCCGGCGGCCAGGTGCTCACCCTCGAGCACGCCGGGCGGGCCTGGCGCGTCGACTTGCCTCTGGCGGGCGCCTTCCAGGCCATGAACGCTCTCGCCGCCGCCGGCCTTGGACTTGCCATCGGGGAGGCCCCGGAAGACGTATTCGGGGCCCTCGAGCGCCTGACCGGGGCGCCCGGCCGCCTCCAGCATGTGGGATCCGGTCCCCGTGGCGGAGAGGCCTATGTGGACTACGCCCACACCCCGGACGGCCTGGAGACGGTGCTGAGGGCCCTGCGCCCCCACGCTTCAGGGCGGCTGATCGTCGTGTTCGGGGCGGGCGGCGACCGCGACCGGACCAAGCGCCCCCTCATGGGCGAACTGGCGGCGCGGCTGGCGGACCGGGCCATTGTCACTGACGACAACCCCCGCAGCGAAGACCCCGCCGCCATCCGCGCCGAAGTGAGGGCCGGGTGGGTCGGCCTGGAGGACATCGGCGACCGGCGTGAGGCGATCCGCAGCGCAGTCGCCAGCCTGGGCGAAGGCGACGTGCTGGTCGTGGCCGGCAAGGGTCATGAGCAGGGCCAGACCATCGCCGGGGTGGTGCATCCCTTCGACGACGTGGCCGAGACCCGCGCGGCCCTGGACGGTCGGCCATGACCCGCCGCTCCCTCTGGACCGCCGCCGCGATCGCCCGGGCGACGCACGGCAAGGTCTCCCGCGCCTTCCAGGTGCGCGGCCTCTCCATCGACACCCGGACCCTGGAGCCTGGGGATCTCTTCGTCGCCCTGGGCGGGGCGCGGGATGGCCATGACTTCGTGGATCAGGCCATGGCGGCCGGGGCCTCCGGAGTCCTGGCCTCCCGCCCGGTCGAGGCGCCTCACGTCCTGGTCGGCGACACCTTCCTGGCCCTTCAGGCCCTGGCCCTCGCGGCCCGGGAGCGGGCGGTGGACGCGCGCCGGGGCGCGGTGACCGGGTCCGTGGGCAAGACGAGCGTCACCCAGGCGGTGGCGGCCGGGCTGGCCCTGGCGGGTCGCGCCCACGCTTCGGTCAAGAGCTACAACAATCATATCGGCGTTCCCCTGACCCTCGCGCGCATGCCCGAGGAGACCGACCGGGCCGTCTTCGAGATCGGCATGAACCACGCCGATGAGATCACGCCCCTGTCCGGGATGGTCCGCCCCCACGTCACGGCGATCACCACCGTCGGGCCCGTGCATGTCGAGAACTTCCCCGATGGGGAGACCGGCGTAGCTCGCGCCAAGGCCGAGATCTTCGACGGGGCGGCGCCCGGCGCCCTGGCCGTCCTGAACGCCGACAACCGCTGGTTCGGCTGCCTGTCCGCCCGGGCCCGGGCCCGGGGGCTGGCGATCCGCAGCTTTGGAAGGGCCGAGGGATCGGACGCCCGCCTGCTTGATTTCCGGGTCGACGCCGGCCGCGGCGTCATCCGGGCCGAGATCGATGGCCGGCTGCTGGACTTCACCATGCCCCAGACGGGCGCCCACTGGGGCCTGAACGCCCTGTGCGTCCTGCTCCTGCTCGAGGCCCTGGATGTGTCCCGCGAGGACGGAGTGGACGCCCTTTCCGCCTTCGCCGCCCTGCCCGGGCGCGGGGCGGAGAGTCAGGTCCGGTTGCCCGGTGGCGGCGATTTCACCCTCATCGACGAGAGCTACAACGCCAACCCGCTTTCCATGGCGGCGACCATCGCCTCCCTTGGGGCCCGCAAGGCCGGCGGGCGTCGGCTCCTGGCCCTGACCGACATGCTGGAGCTTGGAGACGAGGCCCCGCGGTTCCACGCGGACCTGACCCGCCCGATCGCTGACGCCGGGATCGACCTGGTCTTCTGCTCCGGGCCATTGATGAAATCCCTCTGGGACGCCCTTCCTTCGACTCGGCGCGGCGGCTACGCCGTGGAGGCGTCAGAGTTGGCGCCGATGATCGCCGGGGCGGTGGGGCCCGGGGATCTGGTCATGGTCAAGGGGTCCAACGGGTCGCGGGCGGGGCGGATCGCCCAAGCGCTTCGCGCGCTGGACTCCCGGGCCGGAGGGGCGGGCTGATGCTGTATTGGCTGTACGAACAGGCGATGGCTGCAGGCGTTCAGGCGCCTCTCCTCAACCTCATGAAATATCTCACCTTCCGGACCGGGATGGCGCTCTTCACCGCCCAGCTCGTCGTGGTCCTGATGGGGTCGAGGTTCATCCGGTGGATGCAGGCCCGACAGGGCAGGGGCCAGCCGATCCGCAACGAGGGCATCGAGCGCCACGTTATCGAGAAGGCGGGTACGCCGACCATGGGCGGGGTGATGATCCTGGCCGGCCTGTTCACCGGGGCCCTGCTCTGGTGCGATCTTTCGAATGTCTATGTCTGGGCGGTCCTTCTGGTCACGGGCGGCTTCGGCCTGCTCGGCTTCATGGACGATTACGCCAAGGTCACACGCCAGAGTTCGGCGGGCGTGTCAGGGCGCCTGCGCCTGGTGGTCGAGGCCCTTCTGGCGGGCGCCGCAGTCCTGATGATGGTGCTCTGGGGGCGGCAGGCCGCCCCGGACGCCGGCCTCTACACGAGCGTCGCCCTCCCGGTGTTCAAGGATGTCCTGATCAACCTGGGTTGGTTCTACCTGGTCTTTGGCGCCTTCGTGATCGTCGGGGCGGCCAACGCGGTGAACTTCACCGACGGCCTCGACGGCCTGGCGACCGTGCCGGTCATGATCGCCGCGGCGGCCTTCGGACTGATCGCCTACCTGGTCGGGAACGCCGTCTTCGCCACCTACCTGCAACTGCATGTGGTCCCTGGCGTCGGCGAGGTGGCGATCTTCTGCGGGGCGGTGATCGGGGCCGGACTGGGCTTCCTCTGGTACAACGCCCCTCCTGCAAAGATCTTCATGGGCGACACCGGGTCCCTGGCCCTTGGCGGCGCCCTCGGCGCCACCGCCGTCGCCACCAAGCACGAGATTGTCCTGGCCATCATCGGCGGCCTGTTCGTCGCCGAAACCCTCTCGGTGATGATCCAGGTCGCCTACTTCAAGCGCACCGGGAAGCGGATCTTCCTGATGGCGCCGATCCACCACCACTTCGAGAAGCTCGGCTGGTCGGAATCGACCATCGTCGTCCGCTTCTGGATCATCTCGGTGATGCTGGCCATCCTGGGCCTCGCCACCCTGAAGCTGAGATAGGGGAGGTCGCTTGGTCCCGGTTCGCGGCTTCGAAGGCAAGACGGTCGCCGTCTTTGGGCTCGCCCGGACCGGACTGGCGGCGGCTCGGGCCCTCATCGCCGGCGGGGCGGAGGTCGCCGTCTGGGACGAGCGGGCCCAGGGCCTCGCCTCCGCCCAGGCGGAAGGCCTGGAGATTGTCGACCTCTCGGTCGCCGAATGGTCCCGGTTCGACGCCCTGATGCTGTCGCCGGGCGTTCCCCTCACCCATCCCGAGCCTCACTGGACGGTCCGTATGGCGCGGCAGGCCGGGGTGGAGATCCTCGGCGACATTGAACTCTTTGCGCGCACGGTGAACCTGGCGCCAGCCCACAAGCGGCCCCGTATCGTCGCCATCACCGGCACCAACGGCAAGTCCACCACCACGGCGCTGGTCGGGCACCTCTGCGCCCAGGCCGGACGGGACACCCGGGTCGGGGGCAATATCGGGGTCGGCGTGCTCGACCTGCCGGACATGCACGGCGGGGCCGTCTACGTCCTGGAGCTGTCCTCCTACCAGCTGGACCTGACCTCAAGCCTCAAGCCGGACGTCGCCATCCTCCTGAACATCTCTCCCGACCATCTCGACCGGCATGGCGGGATGGAGGGCTATGTCGCCGCCAAACGGCGGATCCTCATGAACCAGGACAAGGGCGACATCGCCGTGATCGGAGTCGATGACCCCTGGGGCCAGAGGCTGTGCACGGAGGTCACCGCCTCCAACCGCAGGACCATCGTCCCCGTGTCCGCCTCCAAGGCGATTGGCAGGGGGGTCTACGCCCTGCAGGGGATGCTCTATGACGCCACCGGCGACCGCGCCGTACAGGTGGCCGACCTCAACCGGGCCCGCTCGCTGCCGGGACGCCACAACTGGCAGAACGCCGCCGCCGCCTACGCCGCCGTCCGGGGTCTGGGCGCGCCGGTGTCCGAGATCGCCGAAGGCCTGCTGAGCTTCCCCGGCCTGGCGCACCGGATGGAGACGGTGGCCCACATCCGGGGCGTCCGTTTCGTAAATGACTCCAAGGCCACCAACAGCGACGCCGCCCGCCAGGCCCTGTCCAGCTATCCGAAGGTCTACTGGATCGCGGGCGGCCGGGCCAAGGACGGGGGAATCGACTCCCTCGCCGACCTCTTTCCACGGATCAAGCGCGCCTACCTCATAGGTGAGGCTGCGGGCCAGTTCGCCAGCGCCCTCGAGGGGCGGGCGTCCTATCTGGACTGCCGGGACCTCCGGGTCGCCGTCGCCCAGGCCTTCGCCGACGCCCAGGCCTCAGGGGAGGGCGGGATCGTCCTCCTGTCGCCGGCCTGCGCCTCCTTCGACCAGTTTGCAGACTTCGAGGCCCGGGGCGAAGCCTTCCGGAGCGCCGTCCTCGAGCTGGCCGACACCGAAGCGGCGGGGGCCTGACCGCATGAGCCAGAACCCCGCGCACCAGGCCTTCGCCCGCTCCGACCGGTCTCCGATCGGCGTCTGGTGGTGGACCATGGACAGGTGGCTCCTGGGCGCGGTGGCCGTTTTGCTGGTCCTGGGGGTCCTGATGTCCTTCGCGGCCAGTCCGGCTGCGGCGGCGCGGATGAACCTCGGCGATCCGTTCCACTTCGCCCTGCGCCAGTGCGTCTTCGCCGGTGCGGGCGCCGCCATCCTCCTGGGGGCGTCCCTGCTGGACGACCGCGGGGTCCGCCGCACCGCCTTCGTCGTCTACCTCGTCGCCATCCTGATCATGGCGGCCCTGCCCTTCATCGGGTACAGCGCCAAGGGCGCCACGCGCTGGATCGACCTGGGGGGATTTTCCCTTCAGCCCTCCGAGTTCATGAAGCCCGCCCTGATCGTGCTGGTCGCCTGGATGTTCGCCGAGGCCCAGAAGGGGCAGGGCGTTCCCGGCGTCACCATCGCCTTCGTCCTTTACGGTATCTCCGTCGCCCTCCTGCTCATCCAGCCAGATGTGGGGCAGACGATCCTGATCACCATGGCCTTCGGGGCCGCCTTCTGGATGGCGGGGGTGCCGATCTCCTGGGTGATGGGCCTGGGCGTCTCGGCGATCGCCGGACTGGCCTCGACCTACTTCCTGTTCCCCCACGTCGCCAGCCGCGTGGACCGGTTCATGAACCCCGAGGCGGCCGACACCCACCAGGTCGACCGCGCCGCCGAGGCCATCGCCGCCGGGGGCCTCCTGGGCAGGGGCCCGGGCGAGGGCGTCATGAAGCGCCACGTCCCGGACCTCCACACCGACTTCATTTATTCCGTGGCGGCGGAGGAGTACGGCCTGATCTTCTCCCTCGCCCTGATCACCCTCTTCGGCTTCCTGGTGGTGCGGGGGCTCTACCGCGCCCTGAAGCTCTCTGATCCCTTCCAGCAGGTCGCTGCGGCGGGACTCTTCGTGCTGGTCGGCGAACAGGTCCTGATCAACATCGCGGTGAACCTGAACCTGATCCCGACCAAGGGCATGACCCTGCCCTTCATCTCCTACGGGGGCTCGTCCATGCTGGCGATCTGCCTGACCCTGGGCCTGGCCCTCGCCCTGACCCGCCGCCGGCCCGGCGCCTACGCCCAGGGCTGACCCCTCCGCCGGGGCGCGGCGCGCCCCCTACCCAATCCCCAGGGACTCCCGTAAACCCCGCCCATGCAGAAGATCGCCGTCGTCGCCGCCGGGGGAACCGGGGGCCATCTCTTCCCGGCCCAGGCCCTGGCCGAGGCCCTGATCGCCCGGGGCTGGCGCATCGTGCTGGCCAGCGATGAACGTGTGGCCGCCCTCGCCGAGACCTTTCCCGCCGAGCAGAGGATCGGCCTGTCGGCGCGGAGCTACCGGCCCGGGGACCTGATCGGCATGGCCCGCGCCGGCCTCGCCATCTTCGCCGGCGTCCTGCAGGCCCGCGCCGCCTTCCGCGAGATCAGGCCGGACGTGGTGGTCGGTTTCGGCGGCTATCCCTCGGCGCCCGGCCTCCTCGCCGCCCTGACCCAGAACCGGCCCACCGTGCTGCATGAGCAGAATGCGGTCATGGGCCGGGCCAACCGGCGGCTGGCGAGCCGGGTCCGCGCCGTAGCCTGCGCCTTTCCCATCCTGCAGAAGGCGCCCCCCGGCGTGGCCGAGCGCGCCGTGGTGGTGGGCAACCCCGTCCGGGCCGAGATCCGCGCCATTGCCGGGACCCCTTACGATCCGCCGGGCGCGACCGGACCGATCCGTCTCCTGATCACCGGCGGCAGCCAGGGCGCGCGCCTGCTCTCCGAGCTCATGCCCGCGGCCATCGCCGCCCTGCCCGAGGATCTGCGGTTCCGGCTCGAGGTCCAGCAGCAGACGCGGCAGGAGAGCCTGGACTTCGCCCGCCGGGTCTATGCCGACGCCAATGTGAAGGCCGAGATCGCCCCCTTCTTCCGGGACATGGCGGGCCGGCTGAAGGCCGCCCACCTGGTGATCGGCCGGTCCGGGGCCGGATCGGTCTGCGAGTTCGCCATCGCCGGCCGCCCCGCCATACTGGTCCCCCTCGCCGTGGCGCTGGACGACGACCAGGGCCAGAACGCTCGCGTGATGGCCGAGGCCGGGGGGGCGGTGGTCGCCCGGGAGGACCAGCTGACGGTCGAGGCCATGTCCACCGCCCTCGTCAAGATCCTGGCAAACCCCGACCGGCTGGCCCGCATGGCCGCCGGCGCCGCCAGCCTGGCGCGACCGGACGCCGCCGAGCGCCTGGCCGACCTGGTCGAAGCCGTGGCCGCGGAGGGGCGCGGACGATGAACCGGCGCAGGCCCACCCCCTTTGACCTGAGCCCGATCCACTTCGTGGGCATCGGCGGCATCGGCATGAGCGGCATCGCCGAGATCATGCTGCGGGTCGGCTATTCGGTGCAGGGTTCCGACGCCCGCGCCAGCGCCAACACCGAGCGGCTGGAGATGCTGGGTGCGAGGATCTTCATCGGCCAGGACCCGCAGAACCTCGAAGGGGCCTCAGCCGTGGTCTATTCCACAGCCATCCGGCCCGAGAACCCCGAGCTGGTCGAGGCCCGCGCCCGCCGCCTGCCCCTTGTGCGCCGGGCGGAGATGCTGGCCGAGCTCATGCGACTGCAGTTCTCGGTGGCGGTCGGCGGGACCCACGGCAAGACCACCACCACCTCCATGGTGGCGGCCCTGCTGGACGCCGGCGGCCTCGACCCCACGGTGATCAACGGCGGGATCATCAACGCCTACGGCGCCAACGCCAAGGTGGGGCAGGGCGACTGGATGGTGGTGGAGGCCGACGAGTCCGACGGCACCTTCCTGAAGTTGCGCGCCACCTGCGCCATCGTCACCAACATCGATCCGGAACACCTGGACCACTACGGCTCCTTCGACGCCGTGCGGCGGGCCTTCCGCGAGTTTGTCGAGAGCACGCCCTTCTATGGTTTCGCGGCGGTCTGCACCGATCACCCGGAGGTCCAGGCCCTGGCGGCGCGGGTGGAGAACCGGCGGCTGGTCACCTACGGGGTCAACCCCCAGGCCGAGGTCCGCGCCGAGCGGATCGAGATGGGTCCCGATGGCTGCCGCTTCGACGCCGTGATCCGACCCCATGACGCCCCAGCCCTGCGCTGGGAGGGGCTCCACCTGCCCATGGCCGGACACCACAACGTGCTCAACGCCCTGGCGGCCATCGCCGTCGCCCGCGAGCTCGGCGTGAGCGAGGAGGGCGTGCGCAAGGGACTCGCCGGCTTTGGCGGGGTGCGCCGGAGGTTCACCACCACGGGCGTCGCCGGCGGCGTCCGGGTCATTGACGACTACGGCCACCATCCGGTCGAGATCACCGCCGTCCTGAAGGCGGCCAGGGCCGTCACCAGCGGCCGCGTCGTGGCCGTCGTCCAGCCGCACAGGTATTCGCGTCTGAAGGACCTGTTCCAGGACTTCTGCTCCTGCTTCAACGACGCCGACACGGTGATCGTCTCGGACGTCTACGCCGCCGGCGAGACGCCCCTGCCGGGCGCCAGCCGGGACGACCTGGTGGAGGGCCTGAAGCGCCATGGACACCGTCGTGTCCTGCCCCTTTCCGGTCCAGACGCCCTGGCCGCGCTGGTGAAGTCGGAGACCGCGCCCGGCGACCTGGTGGTCTGCCTGGGCGCCGGCGACATCACCGCCTGGGCCTACGCCCTGCCGGGCCAGCTCGAGGCCCTGGCCCCGTGACCTGGCGGGACCGGTTGCCGGAGGTTCGCGGGCGGCTCCTGCGGGACGAGCCCCTGGCGCCCTTCACCTGGCTTCGGGTCGGCGGACCGGCGGACGTGCTCTTCCTGCCGGCGGACGAGGCTGACCTCGGCCTCTTCCTGGCGGGCCTCGACCCTGCGGTTCCCGTGACCCCCCTGGGGGTCGGCTCCAACACCCTGGTGCGTGACGGCGGCGTCGAAGGGGTGGTGATCCGCCTCGCCGGCCGGGCCTTCGCCGGCATTGAGAGGGTGGGCGAACGGCGGATCCTCGCCGGCGCCGGCGCCCTCGACGCCCATCTGGCCCGGGAGGCGGCTGCGGCCGGGCTGGCCGGGCTCGAGTTCTACCGGGGCGTGCCGGGCTCTGTGGGCGGGGCCCTGGTCATGAACGCCGGCTGCTATGGCGCCGAGACGGCGGATGTCCTCATCGAGGCCCGGGCGGTCGCCCGCGATGGACGGCTCGTGACGATCCCGGCTTCCGAGATGGGCTTCAGCTACCGGCGCTGCGCCCGGGCCGCCGCCGGCGATCTGGTCTTCACCGCCGGCCTGTTCGAGGGCTGGCCGGACGATCCCGCCGCCATCACCGCCCGGATGGACGAGATCACCGCCCGGCGGGAGTCCAGCCAGCCGATCCGCGAGAAGACGGGCGGGTCGACCTTCAAGAACCCCGAGGGCCACTCCGCCTGGAAGCTGGTGGATGAGGCCGGCTGGCGGGGGCGGGCCTTCGGCGGGGCCATGGTCTCGCCCCAGCACGCCAACTTCCTGATCAACACCGGGGAGGCGACGGCGGCGGACCTCGAGGGCCTGGGGGAGCGGGTGCGCGCCGACGTCGAGGCGCAGACCGGCGTCCGGCTCGACTGGGAGATCCGGCGGGTCGGCCGCCCCGCCGCCGCTTGACAGGACCCGCCGTCCGCGCGAGGCCCGGCCCGGCTTTTCGAGAGGAGCGCGCCCATGCCGGATGCTGATTCCCGACCCCTGGCCGGGCGCCATGTCGCCGTCCTCCTGGGCGGCCTGTCGTCCGAGCGGGAGGTGAGCCTTGTCTCCGGGGCCGCCTGCGCCGACGCCCTTGAGCGGCTTGGCGCGCGGGTCAGCCGGGTCGACGCCGGCCGTGACCTGGCTCAGGTCCTGTCCAGGCTCTCTCCCGACGTCTGCTTCAACGCCCTGCACGGGTCCTGGGGCGAGGACGGCTGCGCCCAGGGCGTACTCGAGACCCTGGGCCTGCCCTATACCCATTCGGGCGTCCTGGCCTCAGCCCTGGCCATGGACAAGACCCGCGCCAAGGCGGTCCTGGCGGCGGCCGGAGTGACCGTGCCCGGCGGCGGGCTGTATGACCGTCGCGAGGCGGCCGCAGGCCACGTTCTGCCGCCACCCTATGTGATCAAGCCCAATGCCGAGGGCTCGTCCGTCGGCGTGTTCATCGTCGAGGCCGGCGCCAATTCGCCTCCGGAGGCCATCGCCGCCGAGGACTGGGCCCTGGGCGACCAGGTGTTGGTCGAACCCTACATCCCCGGTCTGGAGCTGGCGGTCGGCGTGATGGATGGCCGCGCCATGATGGTCACCGAGATCGTCCCTGCGACGGGGTTCTACGACTATGAGGCGAAGTACGCCGAAGGCGGGTCGGTTCACATACTTCCCGCCCGGATTTCCGAGGCGGCGACAGAGCGCGCCCTGCGGATGGCCGAGGCTGCGCACGCCGCCTTGGGTTGTGCGGGCGTGACGCGATCTGATCTTCGTTATGACGACGTTAACGACATTCTGGTTCTCCTTGAGCTGAACACGCAGCCCGGCATGACGCCGACCTCACTCGTCCCCGAGCAGGCCGCCGCGGTGGGTGTGGCGTTCGACCAACTGGTGCTCTGGATGACGGAGGACGCCCATGCCCGCGGCCATGCGGGGAGGATCGTCGGCTAGGCCGACCGGACAGGGCGCGGCGCAGGCTGCAGCCCGAGGCCGGACGGCTGCGCCCGAGGGCGGCCTCTCCGCTGCGGCCATCCTCCTGGCGGCCCTTGGCGTTCTCGTCGCAGCCCTGCTGCTCATCCTTGCGACGGGCGAGCGGGGCGCCCGGCTGGCGGCCGCCGTCGGGGCTGACGTCAACTCCCGCCTGGCCGACGCCGGCTTCCGCCTCGCCGCCGTCAGGGTCAAGGGCGCCTCGCCCCTGGCCACCGCCGACATCCTGAGGGCCGCCGGCCTTTACAAGGACCAGCCCCTGGCGGGCCTGGACCTCAATGACGTCCGGCGGCGGATCGAATCTGTCGGTTGGGTCCGCGACGTACGGGTGGTGCGTCTCCTGCCGGACACCCTGCTGATCCAGGTGGTGGAGCGGCGTCAGCTCGCCGTCTGGCAGGTCGATGGACGCCGTCAGGTCATCGACGTCCGCGGCGCGCCGATTCCGGAGGCTGACCCCGCGCGCTTCCCGGGCCTCCCCCTCGTGGTGGGGCCCGGCGCCAATACGGGCGCAGCCGACCTTCTGCTGGAACTGAGCCGCCGCCCGGCGGTGATGTCCCAGGTCGAGGCCCTCGTCCGCGTCGACCAGCGCCGCTGGGACCTCAGGCTGCGGTCCGGCGGCATGATCCTGCTTCCCGCCGAGGGGGAGGCCGCGGCCCTGCGCCGGCTGGATGACCTGGACCGCGCCTCGGGCCTGATGAAGATCGGCTTTGACCGCCTGGACCTTCGCATTCCTGAAGCGGTGGCCATCCGGCCGAGGCCGGGCGCCGCGACGCCGGTTTCAGAGACCGGGCCGGCTGAGGTTGCGGCAAGGGGATGATTGGGGGTGTCTTGTGACCATGCTTGAAGCGAGTCGGGAGTCGCGAGACGGACTTAAGGTGGCCCTGGGGCGGCCCCATGTGACCGCGGCTGTCGACCTCGGGGCCAGCAAGGTCGCCTGCTTCATCATGAAGCCGGACGGTGTCAGGCGGGTGGACCGCACCCTCACGGCCTCCGGTGTCGCCCACGTGCAGTCGCGCGGCGTCAGGAACGGGGCGATCATCAATATCGACGAGGCCTCGGAGGCCGTGGCCCAGGCGGTCGAGCGCGCCGAGAGCATGGCCGAGGTCCGGGTTCAGGGGGTGACCGTCACCACTGCGGGCGGACAGCTGGCGGGCCGCCGCGTCGCCGGCAGGGTCTCCCTGGGCGCGCGGCCGATCTCGGATGAGGACCTGGCGCGGGCGATTCGCTCGGCCATGGCCCAGCTCAAGCTCCAGGAGCGAAAGGCCATCCATATCCTCCCGGTCTCCTGGTCGGTCGACGCCCAGTCCGGCATCCGCGATCCGCGCCAGATGTTTGGCCGCACCCTGGGGGTCGAGCTGCTGGTGGTGACCATCGCCGAGGCCGCCTACCGGGTCCTGGCCACCTGCGTTGAGCGGGCCCACCTGACTTTTGAGGGCGTCGCCGCAGCGCCCTTCGTCTCGGCCCTCGCCGCCCTCGAGGAGGACGAGATGGACCTGGGCGCGGTCTGTATCGACATGGGCGGCGGGTCCACCTCGGCCGCCGTCTTCGCAGGTGGCAGCCTGGTGCACGTGGAAACCGTTCCGGTGGGCGGGCAGCATGTGACCGCGGACATCGCCAGGGGACTCTCCACCTCATGGGCGGGCGCCGAGCGGATCAAGACGCTGCACGGCTCGGCCATCGCTTCGGCCAACGAGGACAAGGAAATGATCGAGGCGCCGCCCCGCGGGGACGACGCCGGCGCGGGACCGGTGATCGCGCCCCGGTCCCTGCTCAAGGGCATCATCGCCCCCCGCGTCGAGGAGACCATGGAACTGCTCCGCGACCGGCTGAGGGCCTCGGGCGTTCCTGTCGAGCCGGGCGCCGGACTGATCCTGACCGGCGGCGCCAGCCAGCTGGCCGGGGTCCGGGAAGTCGCCCTGCGCGTCTTCGACCGCCCGGTCCGACTGGGTCGTCCGCGCCGGGTGCCGCACCTGGCGGACGCCGCCTCCGGACCGGCCTTCTGCGCCGCCGCCGGAGTCCTGCAGAGGTCCGCCTTCGGTCCCCGGGAGGCGGTGCCGGCCCGCGCCCTGGTCAATTTCGGCGTTCGCCGGGAACCCCTGGACGCACGCACGAATCCCGTGATCCGCGCGGCGGTCTGGCTTCGCGACAACCTCTGAACCGCGGACACCCTCCGAACGTCGCAAAACCGTCGATTTTGTGCACAGGAAAGCATGTCCGAGCCTCGACGACCCTCCGACTCGGGCTAAGCCATTAACCCCGAATTAAGGGCGTCAGGGTCAGCATTAACCTTGTCGTCGGACCGGTTCGCCTGGGTTTCCAGCGGGGACGAGGTCAACCAGACGGAGCACGCGAGGGGTCTCATGGCAATTGCACTTTCCGCGCCGCGCGCGACCGAACTCAAGCCGCGCATTGTCGTTTTCGGCGTGGGAGGCGCCGGCGGGAACGCCGTCAACAACATGATCGACGCCGGCCTGGAGGGCGTCGAGTTCGTGGTCGCCAATACGGACGCCCAGCAACTGGCCTTCGCCAAGACGGACCGACGCATCCAGCTGGGGGTCACCGTCACCCAGGGACTGGGCGCCGGCGCCCACCCTGAGGTGGGCATGAGCGCGGCCGAAGAGTCGATCCCCGAGATCGGCGAGCATCTCGACGGCGCCCACATGGTCTTCATCACCGCCGGCATGGGCGGTGGCACCGGGACTGGCGCGGCGCCGATCATCGCCAAGGCGGCCCGCGAGCGCGGCATCCTGACGGTGGGCGTGGTGACCAAGCCTTTCCACTTCGAGGGACGGCACCGGATGCGCCTGGCCGACAGCGGGATCTCCGAACTGCAGCGCTATGTCGACACGCTGATCGTCATCCCGAACCAGAACCTGTTCCGCGTCGCCAATGAGCGGACGACCTTCGCCGAGGCCTTCGGCATGGCCGACCAGGTCCTGCACTCCGGCGTCCGGTCCATCACCGACCTGATGGTCCTGCCCGGCCTGATCAATCTCGACTTCGCTGACGTCCGTACGGTCATGACCGAGATGGGCAAGGCGATGATGGGCACCGGTGAGGCCGAGGGCGAGGACCGCGCCCTGATGGCCGCCAACAACGCCATCCAGAACCCGCTTCTGGACGAGGTCTCCCTGCGTGGCGCCAAGGCCGTGCTCGTCAACGTCACCGGCGGCCTCGACATGACCCTGCTGGAAGTCGATGAGGCGGCGAACGCCATCTCCGAGCAGGTCGACCCCGAGGGCAATATCATTTTCGGCGCGGCCTTCGACCCGAGCCTGGAAGGGCGCATCCGGGTCTCCGTGGTCGCCACCGGGATGGACGGAGCCTCCATGTCCGTCATCGAGCCGCGGCCGGCGCGCACCGTGGCCCAGCCGCCGCCGATCCGCTTTGCGGACAATGTTGCGGCCTCCCTGGCGCCTGAGTTCTCGCGGGCCGCTGAGCCCGCGCCGGCGGCGCCAGAGCCTGTCCAGGCCGCCTTCGCGCCACCGACGGCTCCCGTCTCCGAGCCCCCCCTGTTTGACGACCGGTCCTCCGTGGGGCCGGACTTCCTGGCCCCGGAGCAGGGCGACCTGCTCGCCGCCGCCAGCCAGGTCGCCGCGCCCGTGGAGACTGTCGCCGATCCCGCTCCGGCCATCCGGCCGATCGAGCCGACCATCAAGAAGATCGTCGATCCGAGCGTTGCAGGTGATGACGACTTCGACGGGATCTTCCCCAACCCCATTCCCGCCGCGGCGTCCCAGCCCCGGCCGGCGGGCTTCCGCCTCTGGGGCCAGAAGCGCCCGGCCC
>CANGRP010000004.1 GCA_947456005.1 Caulobacteraceae bacterium | reverse complement strand
GCGTGCGGGGGGTCCAGCCCAGCTCGTCGCGGATCTTCGAGGCGTCGATGGCGTAGCGGAAGTCGTGGCCCGGCCGGTCGGTGACGAAGGTGATCTTCTCGGCGTGCGGCGTGTTGGCCGGGGCATGGCGGTCCAGCGCCTCGCAGAGCATGCGGACGATCTCGATGTTGCGGCGCGTGGAGTCGCCGCCGATGCAGTAGGTCTCGCCCAGCCGGCCGCGGTCCAGCACGGTGAGCAGGGCCTCGGCGTGGTCGTCCACGTGCAGCCAGTCGCGCACCTGCCGCCCGTCGCCGTAGACCGGGATGGTCTTGCCCTCCAAGGCCCGCACCACCACCGTCGGGATGAGCTTTTCGGGGAACTGGAAGGGGCCATAATTGTTGGCGCAGTTGGTGATCACCACCGGCAGGCCGTAGGTGCGGCCCCAGGCGCGCACGAGGTGGTCGGCGCCGGCCTTGGAGGCGGAGTAGGGCGAGTTGGGGTCGTAGGGCGTGGCCTCGCTGAAGGCGCCGCCCTCGCCCAGGGCGCCGAAGACCTCGTCCGTCGAGACATGATGGAAGCGGAAGGCCTCGCGGCGGCCGGGCGGCAGCGCGGACCAGTAGCGTCGCGCCGCCTCCAGCAGGACGGCTGTGCCCATCACGTTCGTGCGGACGAAGTCCAAGGGACCGTCGATGGCCCGGTCGTTATGGCTCTCCGCAGCTAGGTGCATGACGGCGTCCGGCTGGTGGCGCTCGAAGGCGGCGGCCACGGCGGCGGCGTCGCAGATGTCGGCGTGCTCGAAGGCGTATCCGGGGTCGCCCGCCACCGAGGCGACATTCTCCAGGCTGGCGGAATAGGTCAGGGCGTCGAGGTTCACCACCTGCCGCCCCTCGCCGACGGCCCGGCGCACCACGGCCGAGCCGATGAATCCTGCGCCGCCCGTGACGATGAGTTTCATCTGGAAACCTGCCTTCCCATGCCTTGGCTGACGTCCTAGCGGAGTTCGACCGTCAAGGGAATCCGCCCGGCGGGTTGAGACGCCCGCCGCCGAGGCCTAGAGTGGAGTCGCAGCAAGGGTCGCCCCGCAGGAGACAGGCCCTCAGATCGGGGAAGATCCAGGACATGGAGGCGGCGGTCGTCAAGCGCGAGGGCCCCACGGGCGGGTTCGGCGGCGGTCCGCCCCGCGGTCCCGGAGGGCCGGGCGGTCCGGGTGGCTTTGGCCCTGGCGGCCCCGGCCGGCGTCCGGGAATGCCCGACCTGACGACAGGGCCTATCGGTCCCACCCTCGTGACCTTCGCCCTGCCGGTCCTGGGCACCAACATCCTTCAGTCCCTCAGCGGCACCTCCAACGCCTTCTGGGTCAGCCATGTGCTCGGCCCCGCCGCCCTGACGGCGACCACCAACGCCAACCAGGTCTTCTTCCTGATGATGGGGGCCATGTTCGGCGTCTCCATGTCCGCCAACCTGCTGATCGGGCAGGCCATCGGGTCGGGTGACCGCGACCTTGCGAAGCGGGTCGTCGGCACCTGCATCATCTTCTTCCTGGCCATCTCCCTGATGGTGGGCCTCACGGGATTCCTGGCCACACCGGGCATCCTGGCGGCCATGGGCACGCCGGCGGACGCCCGCGCGGACGCCACGACCTACCTGCGGGTCATCTTCATGGCGATCCCCATCATGTACTTCTTTTCCTTTGTGCAGATGGCGCAGAGGGGGACCGGGGACTCGCGGACCCCGTTCTACTTCGCCCTCCTGGCGATCTCGATGGAGGTCGTGCTCAATCCGATCCTGATCACCGGCTTCGGGCCCTTCCCCCGGATGGGCATAGCCGGATCGGCCTCGGCCACCCTGATCTGCCAGGGCCTGACCCTTGCGGCGATCATCTTCTGGCTCCACCGGAAGGACTCGATCCTCATCCCCCGGCCGGGGGAACTGCGAAACCTGATCCCCGACCTCACCATCATCCGCAGCCTGGTCTTCAAGGGCCTGCCCATGGGCCTGCAGATGTTCATCATGTCCTTCGCCGCCCTGACGATGACGAGCTTCGTCAACAGCTATGGCTCGACCACGGCGGCGGCCTACGGCGTGGCCATGCAGATGTGGGCCTATGTCCAGATGCCGGCCATGGCCCTTGGCATGGCGGTGTCTTCCATGGCGGCCCAGAATGTCGGGGCGGGGCGCATGGACCGGGTGGACCAGGTGGCCAGGACCGGCGTCGGTTACGCGGCCCTCCTCAGCGCCCTGCCGATCTTGTTGATCTATGTCGCCGGCCCCCTGGCGCCGCGCCTCTTCCTGCCTGAGGGCAGCCCGTCCATCGCCATCGCCCAGCACATCAACTACTTCGTCCTGTGGGGTTTCATCCCCTTCGGCATGAGCTTCATCCTGTCTGGAATCGTCCGGGCGACGGGCTCGGTCTGGCCGCCACTCATCTCGATGATCATCGCCATGTGGGGGATCCGGATCCCGGTGGCGGTCCTGCTGGAGCCCTGGCTCGGGGCCGACGCGGTCTGGATCAGCTTCCCGGTGGGGTCGATCGCCTCCTGCCTGCTCGCCATGGCCTGGTACCGTTGGGGCAATTGGCGCAATTCCAGCCTTCTGGCGACATTCGCCCCCAAGGGCGAGGAGCCTGCGCCGATCCTGGCTCCCTCGCCGCCGCGCGTGGACACCCCCTGAGCCGGCTCAGGGCTCCATCAGCGCCGAGTAGACCAGGGTCCGGAGCTCGCGCCGGATGGGGTAGGTGGACGAGCCCATCAACTGGGTCAGGAAGACCACGGCGATATCCTTGATCGGATCGATCCAGAAGGCCGTCGAGGCCGCTCCGCCCCAGTAGTACTCGCCTGGGCTGGAGGTCAGCATGGCCCGGACGGGGTCGAAGGTCACGGCAAAGCCGAGGCCGAAACCCACGCCGGCATTCGTTGCCTCGGAAAAGAGCGAGCGCGACAGCATGGTCAGGTCCTGTCCGCCGGGCAGATGGTTGGAGGCCATAAGTCGCAAGGTCGCCGGCGCGATCAGGCGTTCGCCGCCCAGCTCGCCTCGGTTCACCAGCATCCGGCAGAACTTCATATAGTCGTCCGCCGTTGAGACGAGGCCGCCGCCGCCGGAATGGAACCGAGGGGTCCGGTGATAGGCGCTGGTCTCCGGGTCGTCCTGAAGGGTCAGTCCGCCCTGGGGCGTCGGCGCATAGCAGGCGGTGAACCGGTCCGCCTGATCCGGGCGGACGCTGAAGCCAGTCTCGGTCATGCCGAGGGGTGCGAAGATCCGCTCCGACAGGAAGTCCTGGAAGGGCTTGCCGGAAATCCGTTCGACCAGCACGCCCAGGACATCTGTGGAGACCGAATAGTTCCAGGCCTCGCCCGGCGAGAACTCCAGCGGCAGGCGGGCGAGGGCGTCGACAAAGCCCTGGGCGTCGAGGTCCCCGTGAGCGTCTGCGACCTTCAGCTTGCGGTAGGCCGCGTCGATGTTGGTCCGGGTCTGGAAGCCGTAGGTCAGGCCCGAGGTGTGGCGCAGAAGGTCGACCATCTGCATGGGCCGGGCCGGCGGGGTCGTCAGGTAAGGGCCTGTCCCCGCGGAGAAGACCGCCAGGTCCTTCCAATCGGGGATGAAGCGGGAGACCGGGTCGTCGAGCGACACCGCGCCCTCCTCGACCAGCATCATGAAGGCCAGGCTCGTGATCGGCTTGGTCATCGAATAGATGCGGTAGACATCGTCCCGGGTGGCGGCGCGCCCGCGCTCGAGGTCGGACTGGCCCTGGACGCTTTCGTGGACCCGCTCACCGCCCCTAAGGACCTGGACATGGGCGCAGGGCAACCGGCCCGTGTCGAGGTACTTTTCCTTCAGGAACCGGTCGAGGCGCGCCAGCCGTGTGCTGGAGAATCCGTGGGATTCAGGTCTGCTCATGTCCGGTTTCCTCCGCTGGGCCCTCAGGGCGCCTTTCCCCGACCTTGCCTCGCCTGCGCCTCCCGGGAAAGCCCGCCGTTGCGCAATGTCTCGCGCCGTCGGATAGTCGAGGAAACACGACGCCGCCTGCGGGCGGACGGGAGGAGAGACATGGCCTGGGACTTCGAAACCGATCCTGAATTCCAGAAGAAGCTCGACTGGATCGAGGACTTCATGCGCGAGGAGGTCGAACCCCTCAGCCACCTGGGCATGGCCGCCCATGGCCCCCTGGGGCGAGAGAAGTTCATCAAGCCCCTGCAGGACAAGGTGAAGGCCCAGGGCCTCTGGGCCTGCCACCTGGGCCCCGAACTCGGCGGCCAGGGCTACGGCCAGCTCAAGCTGGGGCTGATGAACGAGAAGCTGGGCCGAAACGGACTGGCCCCCACCATCTTCGGCTGCCAGGCGCCGGACACCGGCAACGCCGAGATCATCGCCCACTACGGCACCGACAAGCAGAAGGAGCAGTACCTCTGGCCGCTCCTGAACGGTGAGATCCGCTCGGCGTTCTCCATGTCCGAGCCGACCGGCGGTTCCGACCCCCTGACCTTCCGCACGAGGGCGGTGCTGGACGGCGATGAATGGGTGATCAACGGCGAGAAGTGGTACTCGACCAATGCCCGCTGGGCGAAGGTCCTGGTGGTCTACGCCATCACCGACCCGGATGCGAAGGACCCTTACCGCCGCACCTCCATCTTCCTGGTGCCCACGGACACCCCCGGGGTCCGGATCATCCGCAATGTCGCCGTCGGCGGCGGGGGCGAGATCGGCGGCGGGAACGAGGGTTATGTCGAGTACAAGGATGTTCGGGTTCCCTACGACGCCCTTCTGGGCGAGCGCGGCGCCGCCTTCGTCATCGCCCAGGTCCGTCTGGGTGGAGGCCGGGTGCACCACGCCATGCGCACGGTCGGCGCCTGCAAGCACGCCCTTGACCTGATGTGCCAGCGGGCGGTCTCGCGCACCACCCGGGATGGCCGCCTCGCCGACCTGCAGATGGTCCAGGAGCAGATCGCCGACTCCTGGATCGCCCTCGAGAGCTTCCGCCTCCTGGTGCTCAGGACGGCCTGGCTGATCGACAAGCACAAGGACTACAACAGGGTCCGCAAGGACATCGCCGCCATCAAGGTGGCCATGCCCAAGGTCTACAACGACATCGCCACCAAGGCGGCCCATCTGCACGGCGCGCTGGGCGTCTCGAACGAGATGCCCTTCATGCACATGGTCACCAGCTCTCTGGTCATGGGCATAGCCGATGGCCCGACCGAGGTGCACAAGGTGACCCTGGCCAAGCAGGTCCTGAAGGACTACCGCCCCGATAACGACCTCTTCCCCAAGTACCACATCCCGCGCCTGCGCGAGGAAGCCCAGGAGAAATTCTCCAAGGAACTGGCGGAGATGAAGGAAGAGTACGCCCGAAGGGCGCGGGACGCCGCTTCGGCCTGAGTGGGCGACCGACTTCGTTCCATGGGGGGCGTCCTGCGGGGCGCCCCCTTTCGTTTTTGACTTGATCGCCGCAACGTCAGGCCCTCAGGGTCATCGCCGTTCCGCTTTCCCCCCGGGTTCCCAGATGACGTCAGATTCGCCTCCCGAATGGCCTGTCATGTCGATCGCCGAGGCGCACGCGCGTCTGACGGCGCCCGGCCAGCGCTTCGAGATGGAGGAGAAGGTAATCCGCGGCGTCGCCCAGCGGGTCTGGAGACACGCCCCGCCGACCCTGCGGGACATCTTCCTGAACGCCCGCGCCTTCGGGGCCCGGGAGTTCCTGGTCTACGAGGATGACCGGGCGACCTACGAGGCCTTCTCGCGCGCCGCCATCACCCTGGCCCGCCAGTTGCAGGCCGATGGCGTGCGCAAGGGCGACCGGGTGGCCGTGATCATGCGTAACCTGCCGGAATGGCCGGTGGCCTTCTACGCCGGGGTCCTGGCCGGGGCGATCGTCACGCCCCTGAACGGCTGGTGGACCGGACCGGAGCTCGAGTACGGCCTGGCCGATTCCGGGACCCGGATCGCCATCGTCGATGACGAGCGGCTGGAGCGCATCGCCCCTCACCTGGAGGCCCTGGCCGGCCTGGAACGCGTCTATGTCGCCCGTCTGCCCGAGGGTGCGGAGGCGTCGGGCCGCGTGCGTCGGCTGGAGGCGGTGATCGGGACCGTGAATAGCTGGAAGGATCTGCCGGACCTGCCTCTGCCCGCCGTCGACATCGACCCGGAGGATGACGCCACCATCCTCTATACCTCTGGCACGACGGGCCGGCCCAAGGGCGCCTTGGGCACCCATCGCAACATGACCGCGAACCTGCTGACCAGCGGCATCGCCGCGGCGCGCAACTTCCTGCGAGCTGGACAGCCCCTGCCCGAAAGCGACCCGCACAAGCTGCCCCAGCGCAGCTCTCTCCTGGTCGTGCCCCTGTTCCACGCCACGGGCCTGTCGGCCACTCTTGGCCCCACCATGAACGCTGGCGGCAAGATCGTGCTCATGCGCCGCTGGGAGGCCGAGCAGGCCATGCAGCTCATCGAGCGTGAGCGCATCGACGCCACCGGCGGCGTGCCGACCATCGCCTGGCAGCTGATCGAGCATCCCGCCCGGTCGAAGTACGACCTGTCCTCCCTGGTCTCGGTCTCCTACGGCGGCGCGCCTTCCGCGCCCGAGCTGGTGCGGCGCATCGTCGAGGTGTTTCCCGGCTCCGCGCCCGGCAACGGCTGGGGCATGACCGAGACCACCGCCACCTTCACCAGCCACACCGGCAAGGACTACGAGGCCCGGCCCGACAGCGCCGGACCCGCCGCGCCCATCGGTGACATGCAGATCCGCGATCCCGGCGACGGGGTCACCCTCCTGCCAGTCGGTACGGTCGGCGAGCTGTGGGTCAAGGGCCCGCAGGTGGTGAAGCTCTACTGGAACAAGCCCGAGGCGACGGCCGAGACCTTCAACGACGGTTGGCTTCGCACCGGCGACCTGGCGCGGCTGGACGAGGAGGGTTTCCTCTTCATCGTTGATCGCGCCAAGGACATGCTGATCCGCGGTGGCGAGAACATCTACTGCGTCGAGGTCGAGAACGTGCTCTACGACCATCCGGACGTGATGGACGCCGCCCTGGTCGGGGTTCCCCACAAGACCCTTGGAGAGGAGCCCGCCGCCGTGGTCCACCTGAAGCCCGGCGGAACCGCCGGCGAGACCGAGCTGAGGCAGTGGGTGCGCGAGCGCCTCGCCGCCTTCAAGGTGCCGGTGGAGGTCCGGTTCTGGCCCGAGCCCCTGCCACGCAACGCCAACGGCAAGATCCTGAAGACGGAGCTGAAGTCGGTGTTCGAGGCGCGTTCATGACCGACGCCTCCGCGCCCCTCATCGTCGGCCTCGGCGGGACCACGCGGGAGGGCTCCTCCACCGAGCGGGCGCTCTGCGCAGCGCTGGCGACGGCACAGACCCAGGGCGCACGGACGCGCCTCATCGGCGGCGCCTTCCTGGCCGAGCTTCCCATCTACGACCCTCGGCCCGGCGGTCCGACGGCCCGCCAGGCGGAGCTGGCCGAAATCGTCCGCAGTGCGGACGGCCTGATCCTGGCGACGCCGGGCTATCACGGCTCCCTGTCCGGGGTGATGAAGAACGCCCTCGACACCCTGGAGCTTCTCCGGGAGGACGCGCGACCCTATTTCTCGGAGCGCGCTGTCGGCGTCATCGTGACAGCAGCGGGGTCGCAGGCGGCGGGCACCACCCTGACCGCCGTCCGTTCCATCGTCCACGCCATGCGCGGTTGGCCGACGCCCTTCGGTGCGGCGATAAGCGTCAGCTCAGCCTCCTTTGGGCCGGATGGGCGGCCCCTGGAGGTCCGTGACGCCTGGCAGCTCGACACGGTCGCCGGCCAGGTGGTCCAATTTGCGAAAATGAGGTTGCAGTCATGAAGCGTCCCTACCTCGTCACCGACTCCCCCAAGCCCGCCGCGGGCGACGTGTCTGCGATCAGCCCGATCGAGGACATCATCGAGGACGCCCGGAACGGCCGACCCTACATCCTGGTCGACGCCGAGGACCGGGAGAACGAGGGCGACGTCATCATCCCGGCCCAGTTCGCCACGCCTGAGCAGATCAATTTCATGGCCAAGCACGCCCGTGGACTGATCTGCCTGTCGATCACCGGCGACCGGGCGCGCCAGCTGCGCCTGCCGCCCATGGCCGTCGACAACCAGTCTGGCCATGGCACCGCCTTCACCGTGTCCATCGAGGCCCGGGAGGGCGTCACCACGGGTATCTCCGCCCACGACCGGGCCCATACCATCGCTGTCGCGGTGGACCCCACCAAGGGCGCCGACGAGATCGTCTCCCCGGGGCATGTCTTCCCCCTTGTCGCCCGGGACGGCGGCGTCCTGGTCCGTGCAGGGCACACCGAGGCCGCCGTCGACATCTCGCGCCTGGCGGGCCTGAACCCCGCCGGGGTGATCTGCGAGATCATGAAGGACGACGGGTCCATGGCCCGCCTGCCGGACCTGATCGCCTTCGCCCAGACCCACGGCCTGAAGATCGGCACCATCGCCGACCTTATCGCCTACCGCCGGCGGACCGAGCGCCAGGTGGAGCGTGTGCTCGAGACCCCGGTGGAGAGCGCCTTCGGCGGTCGTTTCCGCATGGTGATCTACCGAAACATCCTGGACCGCACGGAGCACATGGTGCTGACGCGGGGCCGGATTGAGCCGGACCGACCGACCCTTGTTCGGATGCACCGGCTGGATCTCGCCGCTGATGTTGTCGGTGCTGGCGGCCAGCGATCGACCTATGTCCGGACCGCCCTTGAAGCCCTCGCTGCGGGCGATGGCGCCGGGGTCGCCGTCTTCATCAGCGACTCAAACCCGGCCTGGCTGTCCGAGCGCTATGGGGCGGACCCGGCGGTCGATCACGGGGCCAATGTGCTCCGTGACTATGGCGTCGGCGCCCAGATCCTGATCGACCTCGGCGTCCGCGACATGGTCCTTCTGACCAATTCCGCCACTGTGCTTCCGGGCTCGGCCGGGTACGGCCTGCGGATCCTGGAGCGCCGCCCCCTCGACTGAGGCCCGGATTCCAGCGTATAAGTCCCGTGCTTTACGCAGCGCCCGGCCGAAAGGTCGGGCGCCGTCATTTCAGGAGACCGACATGGCCGACATTCTGATGCCGAAGGCGACCGCTGTCTGGCTGGTCGACAACACCTCCCTGACCTTCGAGCAGATCGCGGATTTCTGCGGCCTCCATCCCCTGGAGGTGAAGGGTATCGCCGACGGTGAGGTCGCGCGCGACATCCGCGGCGCGGACCCGATCGCCAACGGACAGCTTTCCCGCGAGGAGATCGACTCCGCCCAGCAGGACCCCAAGCGCCGGATGACGGCGTTGAAAAGCCGGCACGCCGAACACCTGAAGCCGACCAAGAAGGCCCCGCGCTATACGCCGGTCTCCCGGCGCCAGGATCGCCCAGACGCCATCGCCTGGTTCGTGCGCAATCATCCCGAGGTTTCGGACGCCCAGATCTCCCGACTCCTCGGCACCACCAAGGCCACGATCGATCAGGTGCGGAACCGCACCCACTGGAACTCGACCAACATCAAGCCGGTGGACCCTGTGAGCCTGGGCCTGTCGACCCAGCTCGAGCTGGACGACATCGTTCTCAAGGCCGCGGAGAAGCGCGCCCGGGACAATGCCCGCAAGGGGATCGTCGAGCCGGAAGGCCCAACTCTCGAGCCCGCTTCCGAAACGACGGCCGAATCCTGGCCGCAGGCGGAAGGCGAGGACTGACCGGCGGTTCAGGCCGCGGGCCGCGCCCGTGACTTGAGCATCTCGATCTCTTCCTTGATATGGAGTTTGCGGCGCTTGATCTGCTGGATCGCGCTGTCCGGCGAGCTGGGGTGGGCGAGGGCGTCCCGGAGCTCGGTTTCGAGCGACCTGTGCCTGCGGCCAAGTTCGCGGATGCGGGCGTCAATGGACATGACTCACGGTCTCCTTCCATGCGACTGGAGTCAGTGAACACCCGCTGACGCCGTCTGTCAGATCACATAAGCTTGCTTTTGAAGCCCGTCTGAACCCTGGGGTCGGAATATGGTCATCCTGTGTGCGGCGCAGACCAGTTTCCCGGCAGCACCGCCCTCCGCCACCCATTGCCCCCGGAGGTTGCTGTGAACCGGACCCCCGACCCGGCCGAGGATGGCGAGACTCGCCGTCGGCTTGCTGAGCTTCAGGTGGACCACAACGATCTCGAGGTCGCCATCCAGGCCATCGGCCTGTCCCCGGTCCCGGACATGATGGTGATTGGCCGCCTGAAGCGGAGGAAGCTGGCCCTTAAGGATGAGATCCAGCGCCTGAAGGACCAACTGACACCCGACATCATCGCCTGAGGGGGCGACCTGTGCGTGTTCCTCAGGCCCGGCGTTCCCGACGTCGGGCGTACATGGCCGCGTCCGCCCTTGCCAGGATCTCCTCGCTCTCGACGTCGGGCGTGATCGCGCTGATGCCGTAGGAGACGTGGATCGGAGCTGACCATTCGCCGAACTGGATGGGGTTGGCCTCCAGGCTTCGCGCCAGGTTACGGGCGCGGACCTCCGCGACAGGCAGGCTGGCCTGGGTCAGGGCGACGGCGAACTCGTCGCCTCCAACCCGCGCCACAAGGTCTGTGGGGGCGGCCTGAGACATCAGCCGCTCCGCGACCGCCCTAAGGGCGAGATCCCCCGCCGCGTGACCGAAGCGGTCGTTCACCCCCTTGAAGTCGTCCAGGTCAAAGTAGACGAGGGCGGCTGGCGAACCATACCGGTGACTGAATGTGCGGATCCGGTCGAGCTCCCGCATCAGGGCTCGGCGATTGAGCGCCGGGGTTAGGGGGTCCTGGTCTGCAAGGGTCTCGATCCGGCTCAGCTGGGCCTTCAACCGGGCGACTTCTCCCCTCAGGTCATCGATCTCGGTCAAGAGGGTCCGGATGGCCCCCTGAACCGCCGGGGTGAGTTCAGCCTCGGAGAGCCCCAAGAAGGCGGTTTCGTCCGGACGTGCGGGGCCCCGACCTACGACCTTGGCTCCAGCCTCCGCCAGCGCGCGCTTCCGGATATCGGAGAACGGCTGATTTCTCGCGCCTGTGACCTTCAGCACCATGCGATAGGACCCGCGAATCTCCAGCAACGTTAACCATGTTTCGCACAGTCTGTTGACCCAAGATAGGTGGAGCCTATTCTCGCGCGCCTCGCCGCAAGGGGCTTTGAAATGAGTGCTGCCGCCGCGCCCGTCGCCATCATCATGGGCAGCCGCTCCGACTGGCCGACCATGAAGGGCGCCGCCGACATGCTGGACGCCCTTGGCGTCGCCTGGGAGGCCCGGGTGGTCTCGGCCCATCGGACGCCGATGCGCATGGTCGAGTTCGCCCGCGGCGCCCGTGACGCCGGGGTGAGGGTCATCATCGCCGGGGCCGGAGGAGCCGCTCACCTGCCGGGCATGACGGCGGCCCTGACCGACCTTCCCGTCCTCGGGGTCCCAGTGGAGTCGAAGGCGCTGAAGGGAATGGACAGCCTCCTGTCCATCGTCCAGATGCCGGCCGGCGTGCCGGTGGCGACCCTGGCGATAGGCGAGGCGGGCGCCCGCAACGCCGGCCTGCTGGCGGGCCAGATCCTGGCCCTGTCCGATGAGGCGCTGGCAAGGCGTCTGGGCGCCTGGCGGGAGGCCCAGACCGCATCCGTCGCCAACTCGGTTTCTGACGACTGAGGGTTACGTGACGCCGCTTCAGCCAGGATCGACCATCGGCATACTGGGCGGGGGCCAACTCGGCCGGATGCTGGCTACCTCCGCCGCTCGCCTTGGATTCGACGTCGTGGTGCTGGATCCGGAGCCGGACTGCCCCGCCTCGCGCGTCTGCGCCCGTCACATCGTCGCCGCCTACGATGACGAGGCCGCCATCAATGCGCTGGCCGCCGCCTGCAGCGTGGTGACGGTCGAGTTCGAGAACGTCCCTGCCGGCGCTCTGGAGACTCTCATCGCTTGCGGGGTTCCCGTTGCGCCCGGCCCACGGGCGCTCTCCACGGCCCAGGACCGGGTGGAGGAGAAGACCTTCCTCAACGCGGCGGGTGCACCGACCGTCGACTTCCGCCCGGCGTCGACAGGCGAGGAGGCGACCGAGGCCGCCGCCGCGCTGGGGGGGCGGGTTCTCATCAAGACACGGCGCGACGGCTATGACGGCAAGGGACAGGCCTGGGCGGAAACCTCAGGGCAGGCCGCCCAGGTCTTCCGGTCGCTGGGCGCCCGGCCAGTCATCGTTGAGGCGCCGGCGGCCTTCAAGCGAGAGCTCTCGATTATCGCGGCCCGGGGCTGGGACGGCGCGATGGCGGCGTTTCCGTTGGCGGAGAACCTACACCAGTCAGGTATTCTACGGCGCTCGTCGGCGCCTGCGGTTGTGGCGCCATCCCGCGCCCGGGAGGCCGAGGACATTGCGCAGAGGATCCTGGCGGGGCTGGACTATGTGGGCGTGATCGGGATCGAGCTCTTCGAGCTCGAGGACGGCCGTCTGTTGGTCAATGAGATCGCGCCCCGAGTCCACAACAGCGGCCACTGGACCCAGGACGGGACCGTCACAGACCAGTTCGAGCAGCACATCCGGGCCGTCGCCGGCTGGCCTCTGGGCCTAGTCGAGGCGATGGCCAGGGTCGAGATGGAAAACCTGCTGGGGGAGGACGTCCTGCGGTGGCCCGGGATCGCCGCCGAGCCCAACGCCCGCCTTCACCTCTATGGCAAGCGCGAGGCGCGGGCCGGCCGCAAGATGGGGCACGTGAACCGGGTGTTTCCACTCTAGGTGGGTCAGCCTTCCGGCGGGATCGCCTGGAGGGCCTCTTCCAGCTCCGAGAAGGTCGGCTGGGTCATGCTGGGCACGCTTCCGCGGCCGATCTCCACCGAAATCTGCGCGGCGTTGCCATGCAGGTGGGCGACAAGGACCGACTGGATGATCTTGTAGAAGGCGGACTCTTCCTCGATGATTGCGTTCAGCCGTGTCGCGAACGGGCCGACCAGACCATACGCAAGGAACACGCCCAGGAAGGTTCCGACGAGGGCGCTGCCGATCATGCCGCCCAGGACGGCGGGGGGCTCGGTGATGGAGCCCATGGTCTTGATCACCCCCAGAACGGCCGCCACGATCCCCAGGGCGGGCAAGGCGTCGGCCATGTTCTGCAGGGCGTGGGCCGGGCCGAGGGCCTCATGGTGGTGCTTCTCGAGCTGCTTCTCCATGGCGTCCTCGACCTGGTGGGGATCTTCCAGGTTCATGGTCATCATCCGCAGGGTGTCGCAGATGAAATCGACCGCGAAATGGTCCTTCACGATCTTGGGGAAACGGCCGAACAGGGTGGAGTCGTGCGGGTTCTCGATATGGCTTTCCAGGGCGATGACCCCCTTTGCCTTCATCGTCTTGGTCAGCAGGAACAGAAGGGACAACAGGTCCTTGTAGTCGGACGCCTTCCACTTGGCGCCGCTGAAGATCTTGCCCATGCCGCCGCCGACGCCCTTGATCACGTTCGGCGAGTTTCCGATCAGGAGGGCCGCAATCCCGGCGCCTTGGATCATCGCAAGTTCGAAGGGGGCGGCCTTGATGAGCACATCCATCTTGCCGCCATGGATGATGTAGACGCCGAAGACGCAGACGAAGAGCAGCACTATGCCGATGATCTGGAACATGCGTACGGCGCCCGTTAAGAGTTCCGTCCGGGGATAACGGGGAATGCTTAACGTCCGGTGATCATGATCCGGGGTGGCGCTGACGCGGTCGGGGTCCTATCAGCGGGGAATGTCCAGCGGCTCCCCTTCCGTCGCCAGCGGTCCCAGCGGTCTGCCGCGATCGACATTCGCCATCATCTTCGCGGTCTCCATGGTCACCGCCATGGGCAACACCGGCATGATCTCGGTGCTGCCGGCCATCGGCCGCTCCATCGGCATGCCCGACCCGATGGTCGCCGCCGTCTTCTCCCTGTCGGCCCTGCTGTGGGCCTTCTCGTCACCCATGTGGGCGCGCCTCTCTGACCGGTATGGACGCAAGCCCCTGATGATGGTCGGGCTGGCGGGATTCATGGTCTCCATGGCCTTCTGCGCGGTCGTCGTGGCGGCGGGTCTCCATCAGCTCGCCGCGCCTGTGGTCATTTTTGTCCTCTTCCTTCTGGCGCGCGCCCTGTTCGGCCTGTTCGGCGCCGCCTCGAACCCCGCGACCCAGGCCTATGTGGCCGAACACACCCCAGAGGCGCAGCGCACCCAGGCCATGTCCGGTCTCGCAGGCGCCTTCAGCCTGGGCACGGTGATTGGTCCGTTCATCGCCCCCCTGTTTGTTCTTCCCTTCCTTGGCCTTGCCGGGCCCATGGCCGCCTTCTCGCTGATGGCTGGCGCCATGCTTGTGATCGTCTGGCGGCGGCTTCCTGAGAGCCGCTACCGTCCGCCGCCGCCGCCTGCTGGAAGCGAGGCCCGTGGCGAGAAGGCCTCCGGCCCCCCGATGTGGCTGGACCCCCGGATAACCCCCTTTCTCATCTACGGGTTCATCGTCGCCGCGAGTCAGACGGCCCAGGGCCAGACCCTGGGTTTCCTGATCATTGACAAGCTGGCGGTCTCACCCACCGCGGCCCAGGGGTTCATCGCCATCGCCATGATGTTTGGCGCGATGGCGGGCCTGCTCGCCCAGTGGGGCCTGATCCCCCGGTTCGAGATGACCCCCCGCCAACTCCTCAGGTGGGGTGTGGCGGTCGCCGCCATAGGCAATCTGATCGTCGCGGCGGCGCCAGACTATTGGGGTGTTGTGGCCGGCTACGCTATCTCCAGCCTGGGCTTCGGCCTGGCGCGCCCGGGCTTTACGGTCGGCGCCTCTCTGGCCGTACGCATGGAGGAGCAGGCCCGGGCCGCAGGCGCAATCGCCGCCGTGAACGGGATCAACGTGGTCCTCGCTCCCGCCTTTGTGCTCCTGTACGAGCATGTCCGCCCTGCGCCCTTCCTCCTCAATGCGGCTCTCATGGTCGCCATGCTGGTCTACGCCTACAGCAACCCCCAGTTGAAGGCCGCCAACCCGAGGCCCACAAAGGTCGAGGGACCGGATGAGGGCCTTGTCTAGGCCGCAGTGGCCTTCAGGAGGGTGACCATGTCCGGTGAGAGGTATCCGTCCGCCACCAGGCCGCGGGCCTTCTGCCAGGCTCGTAGAGCGGCGCGGGACTTCAACCCCATGACGCCGTCCAATTCGCCGACATCGTGGCCCGCCGCCTTCAGCGCCGTCTGGGCGGAGATCCGGTCAGTGAGGGAAAGCGGAACTTCCTCCGGCCAGGGCCGGATCAGGCTGGGCCGGCCGGCGATGCCATCGGCCAGAAGGCCGCTGGCGAGGGCATAGGTCACGGCGTTGTTGTAGCGCCGGATCACAAAGTGGTTGGCCGTCAGCAGGAAGAGGGGGCCCTTGGCGCCTGTCGGGGCCAGCAGCGTCGCTTCAGAGGCGTCCAGGTCCAGCGGGCCGCCCCCGGCGCGCCGCAGCCCCAGATCGCTCCAGGTGGTGGGGGGCGCGCTCAAGGTCTCGGTCACCGAGAAGTCAAAGCCGTCCGGGGCGGCGACCTCCAGGGCCCAACCCTGCCCGCGGACCCAGCCGGACCTCGCCAGCAGGTTCGCAGCGGAAGCGAGGGCGTCTATCGGGGAGCCCCAGACATCGCGCCGGCCATCGCCGTCGGCGTCCACGGCCAGGGAGAGGAAGTTGGCCGGGATGAACTGGGTCTGCCCCATGGCGCCGGCCCAGGACCCCACCAGTCGCTCCCGCGGCCACTCCCCGGACGCGATAATACGCAGGGCCGCAAGGAGCTGGTCCTCGGCAAAGCCCCGACGGCGGCCGTCCGCTGCAAGGGTGGCCATGGAGCGGATGACGTCCTGGTCGCCGAGAGATGCACCGTACCCGGATTCCATGCCCCAGATGGCGACCAGCATCTCCCGGGAGACGCCGGAGGCGGCTTCGACGGTGGCGAGCCCCGGGTCCAGCTCCGCCATGCGGCGCCGGCCGATCGCCGCCCTGTCCTCGCCCGCGGCTCGCCTCACATAGTGACTGAAGGGGCGGGAAAACTCAGGCTGGTTCCGGTCGGATCCCCGAACGCGGGGGTCGGGCCGCAGGTCTGAGAGCTCCCGTTCCAGGACCTCGGGGGGCAGGCCGGAGGCGAGGGCGGTGACCCTGAAGGCGGAGAGCCACTCCGCAAACGCCGCCTCTTCGGCGGCCAGGGGATCGCCCGCGGGCCCGGCGCCCACCGCTGGTGTGGCGAGCGTGGCCGCGGCGGTGACCAGGAAGGTGCGACGCTTCATGTCGTCAGAGGTAGGGTGCGCCGGGGTCAGGGGCAACGTCGCAGGACCGGGTTTGCGGTCGGGCTGATTGACTCGCCGCCGGGGGTTCCGTATACGCGCCGCTCACTCGGTCGCCCGGGCTCCTGTCCCGAACCCAGAGAAGACGAAGGTCATGAAGGTCAGAAGCTCGCTCAAGTCGCTCAAGACTCGCCACCGCGACTGCAAGCTGGTGCGCCGCAAGGGCGTGGTCTACGTCATCAACAAGACCAACCCCCGCTTCAAGGCCAAGCAAGGCTGAGACGGCTTTCGCTCGGTGCGTCCGGGCGGTTTTCCACAGATGATCCTGTATCCGGGCGCTTCGGGGCCTCTCGTGCGCGCGACACGACCTGCAGCCCTCGCTAGGGTCGACGCCGCAACCCCGACATAATCCTGCAGGAGGCTGACCTCATGGCCGGCGATGACGCGCATTCCGATGTTCTGAACCAGGACGCCCAGGGGCGGCTGCGCACCATCGTGGAGCGGATAGAGCGCCTCGAGCAGGAAAAGGCGGAGGTCATGGAGCAGATCAAGGAGGTCTTCGCCGAGGCCAAGGGCGCTGGCTTCGATGTCAAGATCCTCCGCAAGGTGGTCCGGTTGCGAAAGCAGGACCGCGCCAAGCGGCAGGAGGAAGAGGCCATCCTCGACCTCTACCTTTCGGCGATCGGCGAGATTTGAAGCGCGGCCCCGCTGATCCCCGGGAGGCGGCGCGGAGGTCCGCCCTCAACGCCCTCCGGCGGACGCGCCGAAAGGCTGAAAGGGCGGGCGTAGACCTGTCCGACTGGGAGGGCGAGTTCCTCGGCTCCGTCGAGACCCGGATCCAGACCTATGGCAGGGCGTTCGGCGATCCGGAGAAGGGCGCTCCCGGCCAGGCGCTGTCGGCCCTCCAGCATCGCAAGCTCAAGGAGATCGCCGCCAAGGCGTCGGGGCAAGCGCCCTTGACCGCCGGGCGAGGCGGGCGTCGCCGTCCCGGCAAGGGCGGAACGCCCCCGGACCGGGAGGCGGGCGACGACCAGGCCTGAGTCGGATGTCAGCCGCCGTCGAGGCCGGCCATGTCGCCAAGGCCGTTCTCGCGCACCTTCCGGTAGAGGGTGGAGCGACCAATGCCGAGGCGCCGTGCGATCTCGCTCATGTGACCCTCGTAGCGCTCTATCGCCAGACGGATGAGGTCCCCTTCTATGGCGTCGAGGGCTCGGACATGCCCCTCTTCGTCAAGGATCCGGACCGGCGAGTCCGTCGAGGGGGGATGGGGGCCGTCTCCGATCGGCTGCAGATCAGGTTGGGCCGCCGCCGCCGCCGCCGGGGCTGACCCTGTCGGCGGCGACAGGCCGGAGATCGCCGGAAAGTCGTAGGGCTGAAGCTGGGATCCCTCCGATAGCACGATGGCTCGGTAGACCGCATTCTCGAGCTGGCGGATGTTTCCTGGCCAGTCGTACCGGGTCAACATGTCAATCGTTTCCCGCGTCGCTCCGGACACCGGGCGGCCTTCCTCGATGTTGAAGCGTTGGATGAAGGCCTCAGCAAGGGCCGGGATATCCTGCCGGCGCTCCCGGAGGGGCGGGGCCTCAATGGGAAAGACGTTGAGCCGATAGAAGAGGTCCTCCCGGAAGGAGCCCTCAGAAACCGCCTGGGTCAGGTTCCGGTTCGTGGCCGAGATGATGCGCACGTCGACCTTGACCGAGCGCCGTGCACCGACCGGATCGACCTCGCCCTCCTGGAGCACCCGGAGCAGCTTCACCTGCATGTCCATGGGCAACTCGCCAATCTCGTCGAGCAGCAAGGTCCCGCCATTGGCCTCCTGGAACTTGCCTGCGTGACGCTCAGTGGCGCCCGTGAAGCTGCCCTTCTCGTGACCAAAGAGGATGGACTCCACCAGCGCCGCCGGGATGGCGCCGCAGTTGACCGCCACGAAGGGTCGTCCGGCGCGCTCTGAAGAGCCATGAACGGCGCGGGCGATCACCTCCTTGCCAACGCCGCTTTCTCCGGAAATCAGGACGGGGATCGAGGACCGGGCGGCGCGCTCTCCCATGCGCCGGACCAGCTGCATAGCAGGCGAGTCCCCGACAAGGTCGTCGAAGGTCGTACGGCCCTCGACGCGCTTTCGCAGCTGCGCGACTTCGGATCTCAGGGCGCCCATCGACAGGGCGTTGCTAATCGAGATGGCGATCCGCTCCGGCGAAGCCGGCTTGACGAAGAAGTCGCAGGCGCCCGCCTGCATGGCCGAGACGACCGTGTCGATTCCGCCTGAGGCGGTCAGGACGATGACCGGGTGCTGGTGCCCACGAGCCCTCAGGTCGGCCAGGGTCTCAATGCCGGACCGCCCTGGCATGACCAGGTCAAGAAGGATGAGGTCGCAGGCGCCGCCCGTGGCGAGACGATCCAGAAGGGCGTCCCCGCTCGGGAGCAGGGTCGCCGCAAAGCCCTCCCGCTCAAGGATCGCCTTGATGAGGCGCCTCTGGGTCGGATCATCATCCACCACAAGGATGGTCTTGCTCATGGACCGGCTTCCCCCGGGTTTTCGACTGGCGTCCAGGCCCGCACCGCCCGAGAGCATTGCAGGGCCGGGTAAAGGCCAAGTTTCCAGTCCAAGAGCACGAGGCTTGCGCCCAAGGCAAGTGACGCAACGTCACGACTTGCCGTTCGGCTCCAGCTGGGCATACTCCGGCCATGCCCAGACAGGGCGTCCGGGGGAGGAAATGATGACGCTTCAGCGCCTTGTGGGAGTATTCGCCTTGGCCGTCCTGCTGGCGGCCTGCAGCCAGGCCGGAGGCAAGGCGGGACGCGTGGACGGAGAGCGGCTCTCCGCGGCCAGCGCCAACGGCGAATGGCTGGCGGTGGGCCGGACCTATGACGAGCAGCGCTACAGCCCCCTCGACAAGATCAACATCTCGAACGTGAAGGACCTCGGCCTGGCCTGGTACCACGAGTTCGACACGGACCGCGGCCAGGAGGCGACGCCCGTCATGGTCGACGGCGTCCTCTACACCACCACCGCCTGGTCCAAGGTCTACGCCTTCGATGCGCGCACCGGAGCCGTGAAGTGGTCGTACGATCCCAAGGTTGACGGATCCAAGGGAATGGACGCCTGCTGCGACGTCGTGAACCGGGGCGTCGCCGTCTGGAAGGGCAAGGTCTACTTCGGCGCCCTCGACGGCAGACTCATCGCTCTGGATGCGGAGACCGGGAAGCCCGCCTGGACCGTCCAGACCACTGACACCTCCCGCCCCTACACCATCACGGGCGCCCCGCGCATCGTGAAGGACAAGGTGCTGATCGGGAATGGCGGAGCCGAGTACGGCGTTCGCGGCTATGTCTCAGCCTATGACGCCGACACCGGCAAGATGGTCTGGCGCTTCTATACGGCCCCCAATCCGGACGGTAAGCCCGATGGTGCGGCCTCCGACAAGATCATGGCCGAGAAGGCCGCGGGAACCTGGTTCGGAGAGACCTGGAAGAAGACCGGCGGCGGCGGGACCATCTGGGATTCCATGGCCTACGATCCGGCCCTGGACATTGTTTACCTCGGCGTTGGCAACGGGACGCCCTGGAACCACCAGGAGCGTTCTGACGGCAAGGGCGACAACCTCTTCGTTTCGTCCATCCTGGCCCTGAGGCCCGACACAGGCGAGTACGTCTGGCACTATCAGACGACCCCGGGTGAAAGCTGGGACTACACAGCCACCCAGCACATGATCCTGGCCGACATCACGGTCGGCGGGCAGCCGCGCAAGGTCCTCATGCAGGCGCCGAAGAACGGCTTCTTCTATGTCATCGACCGCGCGACCGGTCAGCTGATCTCGGCCACGCCTTACGCGCCCGTCACCTGGGCCAAGGGGGTCGACCTGAAGACCGGACGGCCAATCGAGGTGGAAGGCGCGCGGTACGAGAACGCGCCCGCCATGGCGCTGCCGGGCCCGCTGGGCGCCCACAACTGGCATCCCATGGCGTTCAATCCGAAGGAAGGCCTTGTCTACATTCCGGCCCATACGGCGCCCTTTGCCTACACCCGGGTGAAGGACTTCAAGTATCGGCCCGGCGCCTGGAACCTGGGCACCGACTTCCTCGCCAACGCCCTTCCTGACGACGCCGCGCAGCTGAAGGCGATCAAGGCCCTGTACAAGGGCCAGCTGATCGCCTGGGACCCCGTCGCTGGAAAGGCGCGCTGGACAATTGAACGTCCCTTCTTCTGGAATGGCGGCCTCCTGTCGACGGCCGGCGGTCTCGTCTTCCAGGGCGCGGGCGAGGGCGACTTCGTCGCCTATGAGGCGGCCACCGGCAAGAAGCTCTGGAGCCTGGACACCGGCAACGGCATTGTCGCGGCCCCGTCCACCTACGAGCTCGACGGTGAGCAGTATGTCGCCCTCATGGTGGGTTACGGCGGGGCCGCGGCGACCTCGGCGTCCATCATGCTGAAGGATCGTCCGCGTCTGCCGGGCCGGCTCATGGTCTTCAAGCTGGGCGGCAAGGCCACGGCCAAGGCCTATGTGATCCCTGAAATCCCGCCGCTGGACCTCACCCAGGTCGTCGCCGGCAAGGGCGACGTGAAGAGCGGCTTCGCGCTCTATCATGAGAACTGCCAGGTCTGTCATGGCCCCAGCGTTTCGGGGACCTACCTTCCCGACCTGAAGAAGTCGCAGATGCTGCTCACCGCTGACAGCTTCAAGTCCGTGATGCTCGACGGCGCCCTGGCCAGCCGCGGCATGGCGAGCTTCTCGCGCTTCCTGAACGAAAAGGAAGTTGAGGACCTCCGCGCCTACATCCTGACCGAATCCAAGAAGTCGCAGACCCGGACGGCCGTCGCCGCCCCGGCCGCCCCGCGCGGCTGACCGGTCCTGCAGGACCTGGAACCTGGGGCGGTCGCCTTTCCGGCGGCCGCCCTTTTCCTTTCCAAGAAGGGGAATCCAACCTAGGGTCCAGACGTCCTCGGGGAGCCGCGCTCAGGCGGCTGAGAGGCGGGTGAGCCCGCGACCCGCAGAACCTGATCCGGGTCATGCCGGCGAAGGGAAAGGCGCCTCGACAACGCTTGCCCGCGCCGTCGCCCCCCTGCATGCGGAGAGCGCCGATGAATGTCCAGAACCCCATCCGGTCCGAAGTCGCCACCGGCGCCATCCCGGGCTCGCGCAAGGTCCACCAGTCCGGGACCCTCTGGCCCGACATCCGCGTGCCGTTCCGTGAGGTGGCCGTCCATCCCTCCGCGGGTGAGCCGCCCGTCACCCTCTACGACCCTTCAGGCCCCTACACCGACCCGACGGTTGACATCGACATCAACCGCGGCCTGTCGCGCACGCGAGAGCCCTGGGTCGTCTCCCGTGGCGATGTCGAGATCGTCGCCCAGCCCCGGGAGGTCCGTCCCGAGGACAATGGGGGGGCCTCCGGCGCCCACCTTGCCCCCGCCTTCGAGGCGCCACGCAGGGTCTACCGCGCCCGCGCCGGCGCCGCCGTCACTCAGCTCGAATACGCCCGCCGGGGGATCATCACCCCGGAGATGGAGTATGTCGCGATCCGCGAGAACCTGCGTCGCCAGGCCTCGGATCCGGCCTTTCGCGACGGCGAGGACTTCGGCGCCTCCATCCCCGACTTCGTGACGCCCGAGTTCGTCCGCGACGAGGTGGCCAGGGGCCGGGCCATCATCCCGGCCAACATCAACCACACCGAGCTGGAGCCGATGGCGATCGGCCGCAACTTCCTGGTCAAGGTGAACGCCAACATCGGCAACTCCGCCGTCCTCTCCACGGTCGCCGATGAGGTCGACAAGATGGTCTGGGCGATCCGCTGGGGCGCCGACACCGTCATGGACCTGTCCACCGGACGGAACATCCACAACATCCGCGACTGGATCGTGCGCAACAGCCCGGTCCCGATCGGCACCGTGCCCATCTACCAGGCCCTGGAGAAGGTCGGAGGCGTCGCCGAGGACCTGAACTGGGAGGTCTTCCGGGACACCCTGATCGAGCAGGCCGAACAGGGGGTGGACTACTTCACCATCCATGCCGGCGTGCGGCTGGCCTATATCCCCCTGACGGCGAAGCGGGTCACCGGCATCGTCTCCCGGGGCGGATCCATCCTGGCCAAGTGGTGCCTGGCCCACCACCGCGAGAACTTCCTCTACGAGCACTTCGAGGACATCTGCGAGATCATGCGGGCCTACGACGTCTCGTTCAGCCTAGGCGACGGCCTGCGGCCGGGCTGCCTGGCCGACGCCAATGACGCGGCCCAGTTCGCCGAACTCGAGACCCTGGGCGAGCTGACCAAGGTGGCCTGGAAGCATGGCGTCCAGACCATGATCGAGGGCCCCGGCCACGTGCCGATGCACAAGATCAAGGCCAACATGGACAAGCAGCTGGCGGCCTGCGGCGAGGCGCCCTTCTACACCCTCGGCCCACTGACGACCGACGTCGCCCCGGGCTATGACCACATCACCTCGGCGATCGGCGCGGCCATGATCGGCTGGTTCGGCACCGCCATGCTCTGCTATGTCACGCCCAAGGAGCACCTGGGCCTGCCGGATCGCAAGGACGTCAAGGACGGGGTGATCGCCTACCGGATCGCCGCCCACGCCGCCGACCTGGCCAAGGGGCATCCCGCCGCCCGCGCCTGGGACGACGCCCTCTCCCGCGCCCGGTTCGAGTTCCGCTGGGAGGACCAGTTCAATCTCGGCATGGATCCCGAGACCGCTCGCGCCTACCACGACGAGACCCTGCCGAAGGAGGCCTTCAAGACCGCCCACTTCTGCTCGATGTGCGGCCCGAAGTTCTGCTCGATGAAGATCAGCCAGGAAATCCGAGACGCCGCCGCAGCCCAGAACGACGTCGCCGCCGGCATGGCGGACATGGCCCGCCGCTTCCGCGAAAGCGGGAGCGAAGTCTATGTCGCCGAGAGGACAGCACCCAAGCCCTAGAGTGGGCCCGGAGGAGTACGCCGATGTTCAACGCCACCCTGTCCTGGCTCGGATACTCCGTCGCCCTGATCCTGACGATGGAGGTCGGCTACAGGTCCTACCTGCGGTTCCGAAAGTGGCGTCGCCTGCCGGGCGGCGAAGGCTCGGATTTCGTCATGTCCACCGCCCTGACCCTCCTGGCCCTCCTGATCGCCTTCACCTTCAGCATCGCCCACTCGAACTTTGAGCTTCGCAGGGACCTCGTCACCGCCGAAGCGACCGCGATCTCCACGACCCACCTTCGCCATCAGCTGCTCGAGAACCCCCAGCGTGATCGGCTGAACGCCTTGATGCACGACTATGTCCGCGTCCGACTGGAATTCAGCACCGACCGGGCGGATCCCGCCGCCCTCGCGGCGGTGCAACAGCGGACCGCCCAACTCCAGTCCGCGATCTGGGAGGTCACCGACCAGGCCCTCGATACCCCGGCGGGCCAACGGATCTCCGTCTCGCTTCTCAATGCCACCAACGAGATGTTCGATGACGCCGAGCGCCGACTTGCCGCCAATGACGCCCGAATCCCCCAGCGCATTATGCGCAGCGTCCATGTCTTCGCCCTGGGATCCGCCCTCCTGGTGGGCCTGACCCTGGCGGCGACGGGGTCCCGGCACTTCATCTCCACCAGCGGCATGTTCTTGCTTGTGGGCCTTGCACTCAGCCTGATCAGCGACATGGACAATGGCGCGACAGGTCTGATCACCACCTCCCAGGCGCCCATGGAGCGGGTTGCTCAGGTGATCGCCATGGAAAGATCCCCGCCCTCCTGACCTGCCGCCGGCGGTTGGCGCACCGGACCTGGCGTGGCAAAGGAGCCCGAGACATCTGATCCGAGGTTTCGTCCATGCCCGCCAATCCTGTCGCCGGTCCCGAGGAATGCCGGGCGTTCATGACCGCCCATCCCGAGGTCCGGTTCGTCGAAGTCGTCTTCACGGGCCTGACCGGCGTGCCTCGCGGCAAACGCCTGCGGATCGATGAGCTCCCCGCGGTCTACGACTATGGGCGCTTCCTCCCGGGTTCCATCCTGGTGGTCGACACCCAGGGCGCCGACTGCGAGGACACCGGCCTGGTCTGGGAGGACGGAGACGCCGACCGTCGCGCTCGACCCGTGCCCGGGACCCTGACCCTGGCCCCCTGGCTGGGTCCGGACGTCGCTCAGGTCATGCTGTCCATGTACGAGCTGGACGGCGCTCCCAACGACCTCGACCCCCGCCATGTCCTGCGCCGGGTGCTGGACCGCTACGCCGCCGACGGCCTGACTCCCGTGGCCGCCTGCGAGCTGGAATTCTACCTGGTCGACATGGCCAGGGGCCCGAACGGAGAGGTCCTGCCGGCGCGCTCGGTCCGCACCGGGCGCCGGCCCGAAGGCATCCAGGTCTACGGCCTCCCGGAACTGGAGGACCATGCGCCCTTCCTGCGTGAGCTCTGGGACACGGCGGACATCATGGGCCTGCCCCTCGAGGGAGCGATCTCCGAGTTCGCCCCGGCCCAGGTGGAGCTGACCCTGCATCACAAACCGGACGCCATGGCCGCCGCCGATGACGCTGTCCGATACAAGCGGGCGGTGAAGGGCATCGCGCCGCGCCATGGCTGCGAGGCCACCTTCATGGCCAAGCCCTGGGCTGACCGGGCGGGCAGCGGCTTCCATGTCCATGTCAGCTTCGCCGACGCCTCGGGCGCCAACCTATGCGCCGACGACCGGCCGGAGGGCTCGGACCTGCTCCGCTACGCCATCGGGGGCATGAAGGCCCTGATGGGCGACTGCATGGCGATCCTGGCGCCCAACGCCAACAGCTACAGGCGCTTCCGGGCCAATTCCTACGCTCCCGTGGCGCCGACCTGGGGGGTGAACAACCGCACGGTCTCCCTTCGCGTCCCGGCCGGGCCGCCCGTCACCCGACACGTGGAACACCGCGTGGCCGGCGCCGACGCCCACCCCCACCTGGTCCTCGCCGCCCTGCTGGCGGCGGCTCACCACGGGATCGTGAACCGGCTGGACCCTGGGCCGGCGGTGGAGGGCGACGGCTACGCGGCTGCGGCCCGTGACGGTGTGCGCCTGCCGACCGACTGGGTGGGGGCCGTCGACCTGTTCGAGCGGTCCGACGTGCTGCGGGACTATCTCGGTCCGCGCTTTGTCGACATGTTCACGTCGGTCAAGCGCACGGAGCAGGACCGCTTCGGAGCCGTCGTCACCGCCCTCGACTATGACTGGTATCTGGGCAACGCCTGAATCCGCACAGTCTCCGACGCTTTCGGGATTGATCCCGACGCATTGGCGCCGTCATCCTCCCGGGAGAAACCAGCCCCTGGAGAGACTTTCCCGATGTCGATGCTTTCCGGACGCGGCGCGTCCCGCCGTAGCCTGCTGACCGCCTTTGGCGCCGCCGCCATTGGGGTCTCGTTCAGCGCCTGCTCTCAGCCCGGCGCCGCACCCGCCAGCGGCGGCGAGGAACCCAAGCTGAACTTCTACAACTGGGACACCTACATCGGCGAGACGACCCTGGCCGACTTCAAGGCCGCCAACGGCGTCGACGTGAACATGAGCCTCTTCGCCACCAACGATGAGTTGTTCGCCAAGCTCAAGGCGGGCAACCCGGGCTTCGACGTCATTGTCCCCTCCAACGAGTTCGTCAGCCGCATGACCGAGGCCAAGCTGATCCAGGCCCTCGATCATTCGAAGATCCCGAACCTGAAGAACATCGACCCCAGCTTCATGAACCCGGACTATGACCCCAGCCGGAAGATGTCGGCCCCCTACACCTGGCTGGTCCTCGGCATCGGGTACCGCAAGAGTAAGGTGAAGGGGGTTCCGGACAGCTGGAAATGGCTGTTCGACTCCGACGCCTACAAGGGCAAGATCGCCCTCCTGTCGGAGTCCGCGGACCTGATCCGGCTGGCCGCCAAGTACAAGGGTCACTCGGTCAACAACATCCCGCCCGAGATGATCGCTGAGATCGAGAAGATGCTGATCCGCCAGAAGCCCTTCGTGAAGGCCTTCCATGAGGACAATGGCCAGGACATGCTCCTGTCCGGCGAGGTCGACCTGGTCCTGGAGTACAACGGCGACATCGCCCAGATCATGACCGAGGACCCGGATATCGGCTTCGTCGTGCCCAAGGAGGGTAGCCTGATCAACTCCGATAACCTCTGCATCCCGGTGGGGGCGCCGCGCCCGAACAACGCGCATGCCTTCATCAACTACCTCCTCGACGCCGAGGCCGGGAAGAAGATCAGCGAGACCATCCTCTACCCGACCCCGAACGCGGCGGCGAAGGCCCTGATGCCGGAGAGCTACCGCAACAACCCCGCCATCTTCCCGCCCGCCGACGTCATGGCCAAGTGCGAGTACGGCGCCTTCGAGGGGGCGGCGAAGGCCAGCCTCTACGAGGAAGTCGTGACCCGGGTGCGCGCCGCCTGACCTGACGCCGGAGTCCCTTGATGGAACAGCACTGGAAGTCGGCGAAGGGCCTGTTCAGCGCTGTCCTGGGCCCGCCGCTGTTCTGGCTGGTCCTCTTCTTCATGGTCCCCATGGGGATCGTCTGGCTCTATTCCTTCGGCGAGAACCGGGGCCTGACCGAGATCGCCTTGACGGGGACCTTCTCGAACTATCTCAGGGCCTTCGACCCGCTCTACCTGAAGATCTTCGTCAAGTCGGTCGGCATCGCCGGGCTGACGACCCTGATCTGTCTGGTGATCGGCTTCCCGGTCGCCCTCGCCATCACCTTCGCCCCGGCGAAGGCCAAGACCTGGCTGCTCCTGGCCGTCATGTTGCCCTTCTGGACCAACCTTCTGATCCGGACCTACGCACTGATCGCCGTCCTCAGGACCGAGGGGTATGTGAACCAGTCGCTGGAGTGGCTCTGGAACGGACTGGACGCGGTGGTGGGCGTGCTTGGCGTAGGGAGTCTGGGGCCCTTCCAGCCCCTGGAGCTCCTGCACAACAACTTCGCCGTCGTGCTGGGGCTGGTTTACGTCCACCTGCCCTTCATGGTCCTGCCGCTCTACTCGGCCCTGGACCGGCTGGACACCTCGCTCATCGAGGCCAGCCTCGACCTGGGCGCCGGGCATCTTCGCACCCTGCTGACCATAGTCGCGCCCCTGGCCCTGCCGGGCATCGCGTCCGGCGTGGTCATCACCTTCATTCCCGCCCTGGGCTCCTACCTGACGCCAGACCTGCTGGGCGGACCGGACAGCCAGATGATCGCCAACATCATCGAGCGCCAGTTCAAGCGGGCCAATGACTGGCCCTTCGGCGCGGCCCTTTCCTTCCTGCTCATGTACATGACCTTCATCGCCATCGCCCTGCAGGCGATGCTCTCGCGGCGTCGGCGGGAGCCGGCCTGATGGCTAAGCGTCCGGCCCCCGGTCCCCTGGAATACCTGCGCCGATGGCCCCTGCAGCTTTGGCTGGCTGGCGTCGGCATCTTCCTCTACGCCCCGCTGGTCGCGCTGATGGTGTTCAGCTTCAACGACAGCCGGCGCAACATCGTCTGGCAGGGCTTCACCCTGAAGTACTACGAGAAGGCCCTGAACAACGCCTCGCTCATAGAGGCCTTCGTCAACAGCCTCACCATCGCCGCGGTCTCCACCTTCCTGAGCCTGATCCTCGGCGCTCTGGCCGCCCTGGCCCTCTGGCGGTTCCGCTTTCCCGGCAAGACCGGCTTCGACGGCGCCCTGGCCCTGCCCATCGTGGCGCCGGAGATCTGCCTGGGCGTAGCCATGCTGGTCTTCTTCGCCAAGGTCCTGCCCTGGCCGCAGGGCCTGCCCTGGCCGATGAACCTGGGCGCCATCATCATCGCCCACGTCTCCTTCTCCTTCCCCTTCGTGGCGGTGGTGGTCCGGGCGAGGATGGCCAGCTTCAACCGGGAGCTTGAAGAGGCCGCCCGGGACCTCGGCGCCAGCGAGTGGCGCACCCTGAAGGACGTCATCCTGCCGCACATGACGCCCTCTCTGGTCGCCGGCGGTTTCCTGGCCTTCACCCTCAGCCTGGACGATTTCGTGATCACCTTCTTCACATCTGGCCCGGACACCGTGACCTTCCCGGTCAAGGTCTACTCCATGGTCCGCTTCTCGGTGACGCCGGAGGTCAACGCCGCCTCAACAATTCTTATCGTCCTGACCGTTGTCCTCACAGCCATCGCCCTGAAGGTCCAGGGCGACCCGGCCTCTACGGCGGGGGGACACGCCGCCCTCGACCGCCCCAAAGACCGTCCCTGAGGCGCCATGAGCAAACCCATCATCACCTTCGAGAACGTCACCAAGCGGTTCGGCCGCATGGTCGCGGTGGACAACGTCTCCCTCACCATCGACGAGGGGGAGTTCTTCTGCCTGCTGGGTCCGTCGGGCTGCGGCAAGACCACCCTGCTGCGCATGCTGGCAGGCTTCGAGGAACCGACGGCGGGCCGCATCTTCCTTGATGGCCGCGACATGGCGGGCGTGC
>CANGRP010000003.1 GCA_947456005.1 Caulobacteraceae bacterium | reverse complement strand
CGCTTCGGCGGTCAGCACCACCTGGGCGCGGGTAACGCCGGGCAGGCCGGCGATCAGGGCCTCGGCGGCGTCCCGGACAGGCTGGTAGTCGGCCACCTCGCCCGCCGGGACCTCGAGCATGAATCCAGCCCGGCCCGGCGCCAGGATCAGGCCGCGGACAAGGCCCGCTGAATTGAGGCCCTTGCCGGACTTCGGATCGACAATGCCGTCGAGGGCCTCCAGGAGGGCGGCGCGGTCGATGGGAGTGTCTGCGGTCATCGGGGTCCCTTCCGGCTTGAGGCCATCATATCCGGTCGCGGGCGAGCCAAGACAAGAGGCGATGACCTCCAGCTGGTAGACCTTGCCTGTGCGCCGCGGGCGGCCGACAAGGACGCCATGCCCCTGCCCCGCCCGCCCCGCGCCGTGATCTTCGACATGGACGGCCTGCTGTTCGACACCGAGGTCCTCTATCGCGACGCTTTCTTCGCCGCCGCCCGGGACATGGGGGGCCACATGCCCGAACCCGTCTTCCATAGCCTGATCGGCCTGCCGGGAGAGAGCAGCCGCCGGCTACTGCTGGACCACTTCGGCGACGACTTCGACGTCGACGGGCTCTGGGACGCCTCGGCAGAACATTTCCACGCCCTCGCCCGCGGTCAGGACTTCCTGAAGGCGGGGGTGCGCGAGGTCCTGGACCTCCTGGACGCCCTGGCCCTGCCCCGGGCCATCGCCACCTCATCGCAGCATGAGGATGTCGCCTTCAACCTGGGCCGTCACGGGCTTGAAGACCGCTTCCACGCTGTCGCCGCCCGGGGCGACTATCCCCGGGGCAAGCCCCACCCCGATCCCTTTCTGGTCGCCGCCGGATGGCTGGGGGTCGATCCGGCGGACTGCCTGGCTCTTGAGGACAGCCACAACGGCGTCCGCTCGGCGGCGGCGGCCGGCATGATGACCGTGATGATCCCGGACCTGCTGGCCCCCAATCCGGAGATGGACGCCCTGTGTGCGCGCATCGTCAGCGACCTGCACGCAGCCGCAGACCTGATCCGCCTGTCCCTGGGCCGGGCCTGAGGCCTCAGTCCCGGATGAACTCGGCCTCTGAGAAGCCCATGAAGTAGAGGGCCGCCGTCAGGTCGGCGTGATCGATCTGGGCGTCAGCCTGGGCGGCCACCACGGGCTTGGCGCGGTAGGCGAGGCCAAGGCCCGCCGCGCTGATCATGGCCAGGTCATTGGCGCCATCCCCGATGGCCGCCGTCTGCGACAGGTCCAGGCCAAGTCGCTCCGCCTCAGAGGCCAGGGTCGCCAACTTGGCCTCGCGGCCCAGGATGGGTTCGGCGACCTCGCCGGTCAGGCGACCGTCGCTGACCCTGAAGCGGTTGGCCCGGTCCTCATGGAACCCCGCCTGGACGGCGACCCTCTGGGTGAAGAAGTCGAACCCCCCGGAGACCAGGATGCAGCGGGCGCCGGAAGCTGCAAGGGTGCGCACAAGGGTGCGGGCGCCGGGATTGAGCTGCACCCGCTCGGCGTAGGCGCGCTCCAGCTCGGCCTCGGGCAGGCCCGCCAGCATGGCCACCGGCTCGCGCAGGGCGCCCTCGAAGGCGAGTTCACCGCGCATGGCCCGCTCGGTAATGGCCGCCACCTCGGCCTTTCGCCCGGCGAAATCGGCCAGCTCATCCAGGCACTCGCAGGCGATGATGGTGCTGTCCATATCCGCCAGCAGAAGACGCTTGCGGCGCCCGGCCCGGGGTTGAAGAGCGAAATCCACAGGCAGGTCGCCGACCGCAGTGGCCACAGCAGCCTTCAGCTCTGCGACATTCCCGCCAGCAAAGGTGAGGTCCCAGGCGGCGGCGCCCAGTGAACTCACCGACTTGACGGACAGCCCGCAGGCTGCGAGCCCTGCCTGCGCCCGGTCGGAAGCGAGGCGGGCGGTTTCGGCGTCACAGCTGACAAGGGTGAGCGTAAGGTCCATGGCGTCCCGCATCTGGCTCATCGCCGGGCCCACGGCAAGCGGCAAGTCAGCCCTGGCCCTGCGCCTCGCCCATGCTGTTCACGGTGAGATCGTGGGCGCTGACGCCCTGCAGATCTACCGGGACCTGCCCGTCCTGACTGCTAGCCCGGGTCCGACGGAGCGGAAAGGCGTCCCGCACCACCTGGTGGGCACGGTGGACGGTGCGATCGGCTGGTCGGTGGGCCGCTGGCTGACCGCTGCAAACATCCGGATCGCCAAGCTCCAGGAGGCTGGCGTCGACGTCATCGTCGTCGGTGGGACCGGGCTGTACCTGGAGGCCCTCGTGAAGGGGATTGCGGAGATCCCGCCGGTGTCTTCCCAGGTCCGAGCCCAGGCGACCGAGGAGTTCGCGCAGATGGGTGAGGCGGCGTTCAGGGCGCGGCTGGCGGGGGTCGATCCCGCCGCTGCGGACCGGATCCTGCCCGGGGACCGGCAAAGGCTGGTGCGCGCCTGGGAGGTGTTCGTGGGGTCAGGCCGGCCCCTCAGCGACTGGCGGACACGGCGTCAGGGCGGGCTGGCGCCGGGCAGCTGGCGGGGGGTGCGCCTGATGCCGCCCCGGGAGGCGCTCTACAGTCGGTGCGACGCCCGGTATATCGAGATGATCCACGGCGGGGCGATTGACGAGGCGCTGGCCCTGGCCTCACGACAGCTGGAGCCCTCCCTGCCGGTCTGCAAGGCGGTGGGGCTGCGTCCTGTACTGTCCCACCTCGCGGGCCTGATGTCGCTCAAGGAGGCGATCGCCGCCGGGCAGCAGGAGACCCGGAACTATGTCAAGCGGCAGGAGGTCTGGTTGAGAGGACGGATGGCGAACTGGCCCGCGATCACCGATATCGACCCTGACGACCAGTGGAGGTCATTTCTTGCCCTGAACCCTGACTTGACGGCCTCACGGGGGCATGGCAGTAGCGTCAGAAGTTGATTTTGGAGACGACCCATGCGTCGCATTCTCGTACTCCCCTGGCGGCCCGCCGCGGACTGACCCCGTCAGCCGCGACTGGTCGCACACGCCCGGGCCCCTTGAGGGCCCTTTTTGTTGCCCATGACACCCTTCGGAAGACCCCCGCCATGACCGCCCAGACCCAGACCCTGACCGCCGCCGACACCGAGACCCTGACGGGCGCCGAGATCGTCGTGCGCGCCCTGGTCGACCAGGGAGTAGAGGTCCTGTTCGGCTATCCGGGCGGCGCGGTCCTGCCCATCTACGACGCCCTGTTCAACGAGCCGCGTCTTCAGCACGTTCTGGTCCGGCACGAGCAGGGAGCGACCCACGCCGCCGAGGGCTATGCCCGCTCCACGGGCAAGCCCGGCGTGGTGCTGGTGACCTCGGGACCGGGGGCGACCAACGCGGTCACGGGCATTGTCGACGCCCTGATGGACTCCATTCCGCTAGTGGTCATCACCGGCCAGGTCGCCACCCACCTGATCGGCACCGACGCCTTCCAGGAGTGCGACACCATCGGCATCACCCGGTCGATCACGAAGCACAACTACCTGGTCAAGGACCCCGCGGACCTGCCGAGGGTGATGCACGAGGCCTTCCACATCGCCACCTCCGGGCGGCCTGGACCGGTGGTCATCGACATTCCCAAGGACGTCCAGTTCGGCAGGGCCGCCTACGAGGGTCCGGACCAGGTGAAGCACGCCCACAACTATCGCCCGCGGACCCAGGGCGACCCGGCGCGGATCGCCGAGGCGGTGCAGATGATCGCCGGAGCCCGCCGCCCCATCCTCTATACCGGCGGCGGCGTCATCAATGCGGGGCCCAGGGCCTCGGCGCTGCTGCGCGAGTTCGCCGCCCTGACCGGCGCGCCGGTGACCTCGACCTTGATGGGGCTGGGCGCCTTCCCGGCCTCGGACGAGAAGTGGCTGGGCATGCTGGGCATGCACGGCAGCTTCGAGGCCAACAACGCCATGCACGACTGCGACGTCATGGTGGCCATCGGCGCACGCTTCGATGACCGGGTGACCGGCAAGCTCGACGCCTTTTCGCCCGGCTCGCGCAAGATCCACATCGACATCGACCCGTCCTCGATCTCCAAGAACGTCCGGGCCGACATCGGGATCGTGGGAGACGCCGCCAGCGTGCTGGAGGACATGATCGCCGCCTGGAAGGCGCGCGACCTGTCCGGCGACGCCGGCGCCCTGGCGGAGTGGTGGCGGCAGATCGAGGCCTGGCGTGCGCGCAATTCCTTCCGCTACGCCCCCTCGGCCGACAGCATCAAGCCGCAGTACGCCATCGAGCGCCTCTACGCCCTGACCCGGGACAAGGACGTCTACATCACCACAGAGGTCGGCCAGCACCAGATGTGGGCGGCGCAGTTCTTCCACTTCGAGGAGCCCAACCGCTGGATGACCTCCGGCGGGCTGGGCACCATGGGCTACGGCCTTCCCGCCGCGGTGGGCGTGCAGCTGGCCCACCCGGACAGCCTGGTCATCGACATCGGCGGCGACGCCAGCGTGCAGATGACGATGCAGGAGATGTCGACGGCCATCCAGTACGGCCTGCCGATCAAGATCTTCATCCTGAACAACGAATGGATGGGCATGGTCCGGCAGTGGCAGCAGCTGCTGCACGGCGAGCGCTATTCGCATTCTTACTCCGCCAGCCTGCCGGACTTCGTGAAGATGGCCGAGGCCTTCGGCTGCCTGGGCCTGCGGGCGCGGACGCCGGCGGAACTGGACGACGCCATCCGCCAGATGATCGACTATCCCGGCCCGGTCATCTTCGACTGCTGCGTGACCAAGGAAGAGAACTGCTTCCCCATGATCCCGTCAGGCAAGGCGCACAACGACATGATCCTGGCCGAGGAAACCCGCGACCTGGGCTCAATCATCGACGACGCAGGAAGGCGGCTGGTCTAGAGCCTGTTCCCCCGAGGCGTAGCAGGCGCTTCTGCAAGGCGCAGGTCCGCGCCGCTGGACGCGGCCTGCAGGGCGGCGAGGTCGCCGTCCCTCAGCCAGGCCAGCCCCGCCTCCAGGCTCACGACGGCTGGCTGCCGGTCATGCAAAGCCGCCAGGGCCGGACCTGCGGGCCGCGTGATGATGGCGAAACTGTCCAGACCGTCCGGATGGTCGGCGGGGTAGGCGCGGGCGGAGACGCCGGCGAAGACACGCAGGGGCCCGGCAGGAGATGTCTCCGGCCAGGTGATTTCCCAGCGACGCTTGGCCTGCCCCTTCCGCCAGCCGGGGGGCTGGTCATACTCGAAGAAGGCGGTGGCGGGGACAAGGCAACGACCGCTTCGGCTGGCGTCCCTGAAGGCGGGAGCCGTCGACACCGTCTCGATCCGGGCGTTGGTGCACATGGCCTTCCAGGCCGAGACCGGGCCCCGGTGGAAGGCGGGCGTCAGCCACCATCGGGCTTCGAGGCCCTCCAGCCCGCCACTGGCCCCCAGCCGCAGGAGGGGTGCGCGATCCGTCGGGCGGAACGACCGTCCTGGCGGTCGGTTGGGCTCTGGGTCCAGCCACAGGCTGTCAACGCCCCTGCCGCGAAAGGCGGCGTCATAGTCGGCGCGGCGCACACGCAGCTGATATTCGTTGCACACCGGGAGGGTCAGGCAAGGCCGGCGAGGGCGGCGCCGGCTCCGGCGATCCAGGCCCGGTGATCCTGACGAGCCTGGAGACGGGTCCTCACCCGGTCGCGAACCGAACCCAGAAGGGCAGCGTACTTCGACATGTCCTTCCCCCTCTGGCCATCCGGGGTTCAAGGCTGCGCCGGGGTCACCAGAGGGTCAAGCCCCGGGACACCAAGGAGTTCGGCGGCGCGCGCCCTAGGGGACGGGCTCCAAGTTTCCTGGTGACCTGGTCTCTGCATGAGGTCTCAGGTCGACAACGGAGATGGCCATTCCGGACGACAGACCACTACGCCCATCACCTGAAGCCGCAATCGTTTCTTAATGTTATCAATTGAGAAACATCGTGAGCGGCAATACTTGAGAACGATCCCTTCCATGCCCCACCAAGGCCAGACATCATTCTTCCGGGGCGAAATTTCAACCTGGGCACGAAATCAATTCGTCTTCCAGTATCTGTCTCCAAGATCACTATTGAACGTCGCTTATGCTTCCGTCATACTGATATCTGCCTCTCCCTATATTGGATTGACGAACTCAGGCACTTGGTTCGCCTGGATTATCGGCCTGATTGTCGCCGATGAGGTCGTCGCCAGAACCCTCAGGGGGACGGCGCGAAGCCGGGCGCATGTCATCATCGAGATGTGCGTCGTCTCGGCCTTCTGCCTGATCGGACTGCGCTTGATGACGGGCTTCGAGGGTCCGGCGCAGATCCTTGGCATGGCGGCGATCGCCCTGGTGTTCGCCCAGAAGGTCGTGGTGGAGACGCTTGGGCCTGTCCGCTTCTGGGCCAATGTGACGCCGCCGCTCCTGGCGGCGAGCTACTTCCAGATCTGGTCAGCTGTCCAGAACGCCCAAGCGGGCCGACTCCACCTCGTGGTGACGGACCTTGCGAACCTGGTCCTCCTCCTCCTGATCTTCATGGTGATCCGCACCGCGGTGAGGAACCGGCGGGAACAATGGAGGAAGGCGAATGCGGAAGTCACGGCCAGTGCGATGAGCGCACGGGAAGCCCACAAGATCGCAATGCTCGCTGAGCAGCTTGCGGGATCCGGCCATTTCCGTATCGACCTGAAGACAGGCGTTGCGACCTTCTCCGACGGGCTCTACGAAATCTATCGCTTCGACAGGCGACGCGAAACGCTGAGCACTCTGACGATTGTCCGGCTCTACAGCCGGTCGGAGCGCGCCAAGCTCTACCGCATGATTTCGGAGGTCAGCCGGACGCAGAAGCTTGTGCGGATGGAGACGCGGTGCCGGCTCAGGGACGGCCGGGAGCGGATCATCCTCACGCAGATCAGTCCGGAAATCACGGCGAATGGAGAGACCTTCGCATTCTTTGGCGTCTCCATGGACATCACCGAGACGCGCGCTCGTGAAGCTGAGGTCGCATCGAGCGAGGCCCGCTTCCGCCTGCTCGCGGATCACGTGACGGACCTCGTACTCTGGATCAGCGCGGGGGGAAGGGTCCTGTATGCCTCGCCTTCGGTCGAGGCCCTGGGATACGCCCCTGAGGCGATGGTCGGACAAGCCCTGGCGGACTACATCCTGCCTGCAGATTATGGGTCTGCGACCCGACTCCTGAACCGGGTCTTCGATGATGATCCCTCGGACAAGGACCTCACCGGGGAGTTCAGGTTCGTCACCCGTCGCAGCGAAGCGAAGGAGGTGTGGCTGGAGGGGTTTGCCCGGGCGGTCCGCGACCCCAAGGGTCACCCCCGGTCCGCCGTCTTCAATTTCCGTGACGTGACACGGCGACGGGAGCTGGAGGAGGATCTTCGGCAGGCCAAGGCGCGGGCGGAGGCGGCCACGGAGGCCAAGAGCGAGTTCCTGGCCAATATGAGCCATGAGGTTCGCACCCCGCTGACCGGCGTGATCGGCTTCTCGACACTTCTCTCCCAGATGCCGGACCTGCCGCCGCAGGCCGGGGTCTATGTCGGCAGGGTCATGGCCAGCGGCGAGGCCCTGCTCTCCGTTGTGAATGACATTCTGGAATTCTCGAAGCTCGAGGCGGGCCAGCTCGATCTGGACCCGACGCCCTTCCCCCTTGTGGGGTTCCTGGAAGATGCCGCCGGCCTGTTTTCGGCCCAGGCCGAAGCCAAGGGTCTCCGTATCGAGCTGGACGTGGCCGACCCTGTCCCCGCACAGATTCTGGCCGACCGCGGGCGACTGCAACAGGTGCTCGCCAACCTTCTCAGCAACGCCATCAAGTTCACAGACCAGGGTGCAATCCGGATACAGGCCCGCTATGCCCCAGAGCGAGAGGAGCTTGAGGTCTCGGTGAGCGATACGGGGGTCGGGATTTCAGCCGGAGTCGCCGAGCGGCTTTTTCAGAGGTTCACCCAGGCGGACGGCTCCATCAGCCGCAGGTATGGAGGGACAGGACTGGGCCTTTCCATATGCCGCCAGCTGACCGAACTGATGGGCGGCGGGATCGAGGTCATTTCGGCGCCCGGGGCCGGCTCGACCTTCGTCTTCAAGGTGCTCGCGCCCCCCGCCGACATTGCAGCAGACGCCGGACAGCCGGCGACAGGGGGCTCGCTCTGGGATGTCTCGCTTGAGGAGGACAGCCTCAGGATTCTGGTCGTCGATGACCTTGAGGCCAACCGGGCGCTGGTCCGCGCCCTTCTTCATGCCGCTGGCCAGGACAGGATGGATGAGGCCTCGAACGGTCCCGAGGCGATCTCCATGGCGGTGCGCCAGTCCTACGACATCATTCTCATGGATCTCCAGATGCCGGGGATGGATGGATTCGCGGCCTCTCTGGCGATCCGGCAACGCTCGAAACTGAACCACAACACTCCCATCATCGCCCTTTCAGCAAATGTGATGGCCGAGCATTTCGACGAAGCCCAGCGGGCCGGAATGAATGACCATGTGGGCAAGCCCATCGCCCAGGCCAGGCTCTTCTCCGCCCTCAACCGATGGGGCGGCGTCCGGGTCGGGGCCCCATCCGTGGAGTACGCCGGGCAGGCGCAGGCCGAATGACGCCTTGCTCTGGCGGCTGCGCTGGCGCTCTGGCCTGCAAACGGGCTGGCCAGGACTGGACACGTCCCCCGCCGGGTGAAGACCCACAAGACTTTGTTCACGCTCTTGCGGGAGCCTGACCGTCCGTCGTGGTAATGCCGTCCGCGACAATGACCCTGGGCAAACTGCAATGGCGATTCAGAGCGGGGTGATCCAGACCAGCCCCTTGTCCCTCTGGAGACGCCTCCACGCTTGGTGGGTCGTCTCCCGACGGATACTCCGCCCTTGTGTCGCTGCGGGCCTGGCCGCACTGGCTGCAGCCCCCTACCTCGGCGCCCCGGTCCCAGTGGCCTGGATGGGGTTGATGCTTCTGCTGGCGTTGGCAGAGGACATTCTGTCTCGCGTCGCACCGGGACGGACCGGGCCCGTCGACCTCCTGGAGCTCCTTCGGTCCTGTTCCGCAGCCGCCATCGGCCTGGCCCTCATGGAGACAGGGCAGGTCTTCCCCGCGATCCTCGCCATGACGATCTGGGGAACGCTCGCCTTTCGCGCCGTCGTCGTGGACTACCGGCGGCCACGAAGGCTCTGGATACTGATGGGTCCACAGCTGGCGGCGTGCCTGTGGCGGCAGGTCGAGGCCTCTGCCCGGCACGTCCAGGCCGGGACCCCGGAACTGGTGATCCCGGAAATCGCGACCATCGCCCTGGTCCTCGGCGCCCTCGCCTCCAGCTATGTGGCTCTGCAGCGCAGACGCCGGGGCTATGCAAGGGTCCTTACGGAGAGCCGCGAGACCGCGCGGCAAGTGGCCGAAGCCCATCGCGTGGCCGTTCTGGCTGAGCAGCTGGGCGGTTCGGGACACTTCCGCCTGGACATCAAGACCATGGAGCTGACCACCTCCGCCGGGCTCTACGAGCTCTACGGGATGCTGAAGGACGACGGCCCGATCGGGCTGGAAGCGCTCTTGTCCCTTTATGGGGAAGCCGACCGGGAGGGCCTGGTCAACATGGTGTCGCAGGTGGTGCTCACGCGGTCGCCCGTGCGGGCCGAGAGTCGGCTCCGCCTGCCGGACGGCCGGGAGAAGACCATCCTGACCCAGACCAATCCCGAGCTTGATGAAACCGGCGAGCTGGCCGCCGTCTTCGGGATTTCCTTCGATGTCACCGAGGCGCGACGCAGGGAGTTCGAACTCGCGGAAAGCGAGGCGCGCCTTCGCCTGCTGGCGGACAATGTCACCGACATCGTCCTGTGGATCGGTTCGACGGGACGCATCCTCTATGCGTCACCCTCAGTCTCCTCGTGCGGATACACTCCGGAGGACCTGGTGGACCGCGATCTGGCCGACTTCATAGAGGCGCAGGATCAGGAGGACGCCCGGCGATTGCTGGACAAGGCGCTCAGGCCGGCCACCCCTGAAGAGGAGCTTCGGGGGGAATTCCGCTTCCAGACGCGTGACGGGCCGGGGCGGACCGTCTGGCTGGAGGGCTACGCCCGGGCGATCCGGGATCCAGGTGGCCGGGCGCGGTCCGTGGTGATCAACTTCCGGGACGTCACCCGGCGGCGTGAGCTTGAGCAGGACCTACGGGAAGCCAAGGTCCGCGCCGAGGCCGCGACGGAAGCCAAGAGCGAGTTTCTCGCCAACATGAGCCATGAGATCCGGACCCCCCTGACAGGGGTGATCGGATTCTCCGAAATCCTCTCCCGCACGCCGGGACTGCCCGCTTCCGCCGAGAGCCACGTCCAGAAGGTCGTCACCAGCGGCAAGGCCCTGCTCTCGGTGGTCAACGACATTCTCGATTTCTCCAAGCTTGAAGCCGGACAGGTCGAGTTGGATCCCGGGCCGGTGAACCTCGCAGACTTTCTCCGGGAAGTGGTGGACCTCTTCTCGCTGAAGGCCGCAGCCAAGGGGCTCGCACTGGAAGTCGAAATCGAGGAGGGAGCCCCCGACTACATCCTCGCGGACCGGGGCCGACTGCAGCAGGTTCTCAGCAATCTCATGAGCAATGCCGTGAAGTTCACGGATGAGGGCTCTATCGGGGTCCGCGCCAGATACGACCGGGAGGGCTCCACCCTCGTCGTCTCGGTGACCGATACAGGGATCGGTATTCCCGCCATGCAGATGGACAAGCTCTTTCAGCGGTTCATGCAGGCCGACGGCTCGATTACCCGGCAGTTCGGCGGCACCGGGCTTGGACTTTCCATCTGCCGGCAACTGATCCACCTGATGGGAGGATCAATCCAGCTGACCTCGACACCCGGAAGCGGCTCGACCTTCACCTTCGATATCCACGCACCGCCCGCTGATCCACCGCAGGTCTCTGGCGGTTCGAACCTGACCGGAGCCGAGAGCGTTGAAGCCCTCAGGGTCCTCATCGTCGACGACCTGGACACCAACCGCGAACTGGTGCGCACCCTCCTGGAGGCGACAGGCCAGACTGTGGAGGAGGCCTCGAGCGGATTCCAAGCCGTATCGCTCGCCATGGGGCAGCCGTACGACATCATCCTGATGGACCTCCAGATGCCGGGAATGGACGGCTTCGCGGCCTCCCGGGCGATCCGACAACTTTCCCATCTGAACAACAACACCCCCATCATCGCCTTGTCCGCGAACGTGCTGGCCGAGCACATCGAGGAGGCGAAGCGGGCTGGAATGAACGACCATGTGAGCAAGCCGATCGTTCCCACCCGACTCTTCGCCGCCCTCAATCGCTGGGCGGGGGAACGCGTTCCGTCGCCGGAAGGGGTTGTTTCCGATCCTCAGCGCGACTGAGGCGAGGCTGAGGCCGCTCCCCCGGCCCTCCGTCAGGCGCGGATCTTCATCGCTCCGAGGTAATCGCGTTTGCCCAGCGGCGCGCCCTTCTGCCGAAGGATATCGTAGGCGGTCGCTGCGTGGAAATGCAGGTTGGGCAGGGAGAAGGACATCAGGAAACCTTCAGCGGTGAAGGGAATCTGGGACTGTCCGAGCTTGAAGACCACATCGCGGCCCTCAAGGGCGTTGACCTCGTCTGTGCTCAGGGCCTTCAGCCGGGCGAGGGCGTCTGCGACAAGGGCCTGGAGACCGGCATAGTCGAGATCCTGCGGTGCGGGTGGGCCGAAAACCCCGGCCCGGGCGCCCCCGATGGCGTTGATGGAGTGATGGACCACCGAGAGAAGCTGGAAGCGGAAGGGAAACATGTCCGCCGCGAGCCGCGACTCGACCACATCGTCGGGATCGACGCCGGCCTCCGAGCACCAGGCGCGCCCCTTTTCTACAAAGGCCGAGACCGCCCCGACGGTCTGAAGCATTGAGCCGACGCTGACGTCGTAGAGTGAAATCGCCATGTTTTCGTTCCCTTACCCTTGGCCGCCCAAGTGACCGAAAAGCAGAAAGCACACAAGCCGGTAAGCAGCGCCACAAGCTTCTCTTCACGGTTCGCGGGCAGGTTGTCCAGACCGGACCCTGCCTTCCGGTCGGAGTGACACTGGACACAAGGGCGATGCAACTGGAAAGCCAGGAACTGGGGTATCGCGCCGAGAGCGATCTCAGGCGGCTGCGGGCCTGGAGGTTCGTGTCCAGCGGCGCGTTTCAGGACTCCGTCGCCGGAATCGCCGTCGCGATCGCCGCAGTCCCCTTCGTGGGCCTCCAGTCCGGCTTCCTCTGGCTGGCCTTCATCATGGCGATGGCCGCATCCGAAGGCCTCATCCGCGCCAGCGGGCGCAATCGCGCGGGACTTGCGGACCTCGCCATGCTCATCCGGACCATGGCCGGGGCCGGCATGGGCCTGGTCCTGATCTCCATGCCGGATCCGGACGCCGCCATCGCTGGCCTTTCCATTTGGGGCGTCATGGTCTTCCGGGCCATCGTTGTCGATTACCGAAAGCCCCGACAGCTCTGGTACCGGGTCGGCCCGCCACTCGCCGCGGGAACCTTCCGACAGATCAGCACCGCAATCGATCACCTGCAGGCTGGCGCACCACTTCTGATGGCCGCCGACCTGTCGATGACGGCCCTGCTCCTGGCGGCCTTCACGGTGGTCTACATGACGTTGAAGGAGCGACGCCAGACCTTCGATCGCGTCCTTTGGGAGGGGATCGCCAAGACACGCCAGCTCGAGGATGCCCAGAGGGTCGCGGATCTCGCTGAACACCTTGCGGGTTCAGGGCATTTCAGGATCGACCAGCGGACCCTCGAAGTCCGCCGATCCATCGGGCTGATGGAGCTCTACGAGATCGATCCCGCCAGTAGCGGAGCCCCCTTCGGCGAGCTGATCAAGATGTATGAACTGTCTGACCAGGCCCGGATCCGGGACATGTTCTCAGAGGTGGTCCAGACTCGCCGGCCGGTCAGGTGGGAGGGGCGCTGCAAGCTTAGCGACGGCAGGGTCAAGTACGTCCTCACCCAGTGCAATCCCGAACTCGATGAAGCCGGCGATGTCACTGGGTTTATCGGCGTGTCGATGGACATGACCGAGGCCCGTCGGCGGGAGACCGCCCTTTCGGAGAGCGAAGCCCGCCTGCGGCTGCTGGCTGACAACATCTCGGACATTGTCATCTGGGTCAGTGCGGGCGGACGCATACTTTATGCATCTCCGTCGGCCCAGATGCTGGGCTTCACGCCGGACTCCATGGTCCACCGCCCCCTGGTCGACTTCATCCATCCCGAGGACCGCCGACCTGCGACCGACCTTCTCAATCGGGTCTTCCAGGAAGATAGCCCGGACGCGAAGCTGACCGGCGAGTTCCGGTTCCTGATCCGGCGCAGGCTTAACGAACCGGTCTGGCTGGAGGGCTACGCCAACGCCATTCGCGATCCGGAAGGACGTCCTCGCTCCGCCGTCATCAACTTCCGGGACGTGACCGAACGCCGAACGCTTGAGGAAGACCTCCGGCTGGCCAAGACACACGCGGAAGCGGCCGCGCGGGCGAAGAGCGAGTTCCTGGCCAATATGAGCCACGAGGTCCGCACCCCCCTGACCGGGGTGATCGGCTTCTCGTCCCTGCTCTCCCGGGCGCCCGGCCTGCCTCCGGTCGCCGAGGGCTACGTCCGCAAGGTCATCACCAGCGGCGAGGCGCTGCTGGCCGTGGTGAACGACATCCTCGATTTCTCCAAGCTCGCGGCCGGACAGGTGGATCTCGACCCCGGCCCCTTCCATCTCCGGGACTTTCTCGCGGAGGTCGTCGACCTGTTTGCGGTTCAGGCGGAGGCCAAGGGACTTCAGTTGGACCTGCGTATTCTGGGCGAGATACCCGAGTATCTCATCGCCGACCGCTCACGCGTCCAGCAGGTGCTGGCGAACCTGCTGAGCAACGCCCTCAAGTTCACCGAGGACGGCTCGATCCGGGTCCAGGCCCGATACGACTGGAACCGGCCCGCCCTGGAGATCGCCGTGGCCGATACGGGCTTAGGGATCTCCGACGACCTGATCGAGAAGCTGTTCCAGAGATTCACCCAGGCGGACGGTTCGATCAGCCGCAGGTATGGCGGCAGCGGGCTTGGGCTCTCCATCTCCCGTCAGCTGACCGAACTGATGGGGGGATCAATCTCGGCGCGTTCCGCCCAAGGGGTGGGATCGACCTTCACCTTCGACTTCGTCGCACCCCCAGCCGCGGGGGTGGCTCTCGCCTCGGAGCCGGAGGCCCTGGAGGAAGCCGAGGACAGCCTTCGCATCCTGGTTGTCGACGACGTCGACGCCAACCGGGAGATTGTTCGCGCCCTTCTGGAGGCGGTGGGCCAGCAGGTCGAGGAGGCCGCCGGCGGACCGCAGGCGGTTTCGCTGGCCGTCAGCCAGTCCTTCGACCTGATCCTAATGGATCTCCAGATGCCGGGTATGGACGGCTTTGCGACGACTCGGGCGATCCGCCAATTGTCGCCCGAGAACAGCACCACACCCATTGTGGCCCTGTCCGCCAACGTCCTGCCCGAGCATGTGATGGAAGCCGAACGGGCGGGGATGAATGACCACATCGGCAAGCCCATCGTTCCCGCGCGTCTGATCGCCACGATCAACCGCTGGGCGGGGGTTCGGGTCCAGGCGGAGAGCATCGAGGCGGCGTCCTGACCCGAAGCCGGGTTCTCCGGGGTCCTGACCCGGTCTAGGGTGGGGTCCGGGAGGAGAAGACCATGATCCGACGACGCGATCTTCTGGCCGCCGCGGCGGCGACCGCAGCCGGGCCCGCCGTCGCCGCCGGCGCGACCGGGGTGGTGAAGGTCAGGCTGTCCACCCGGCTGGGAGACATGCTTCTGGAACTGAGGGGTGACAAAGCCCCGGCGACCACCGCGAACTTCCTGCGCTATGTCGACGAAAGACGCATGGATAAGGGGGTCTTCTACCGTCGCTCCCTGCCGCCCGGAGCGGAGGCGTTTGACTACGGCGTCATCCAGGGCGGCCTGCAGAACAACCCCGCATGGATCCTGCCGCCCGTTCGCCATGAGCCGACCAGCCGCACGGGCCTGAAGCATACCGACGGCGCCATCTCCATGGGTCGGCGGGCGCCCGGTACGGCCACGTCGGACTTCTTCATCTGCGCCGGAGAGCAGGCCTATCTCGACGCTGATCCCGCCGCCAAGGGAGATAACCTGGGGTTCGCCTGCTTCGGCTATGTGATCGAGGGGATGGACATTGTGCACAAGATCCTCGCACAGCCCGTCTCGCCCACGGCGGGGGTCGGCGCCATGAAGGGCGAGATGCTTCGCAATCCGCTGCCCATCACCGCCCGAAGGGCCTGACGCTCAGCCGCCTTGTCCCGGAAAAGCGGACAGAAGCTGGGCCAATCCAGGTTCGTCGACCAGGGAGGCAGCCTCGGCCGCCGATACCCATCGGCGCTCGCGCTGGTGCGCCTCAGGCCAGTCGTCATGCTGCTGGAGAACCTGCAGGGGGTAGACCTCCACCCGGACAGGTTGCAGCTGTCCGCCCGACAGGCGCTTGTCATAGTCAAAGGATCCAATCTTTCGGGCGCTGGCGCGACCTTCCACCCCGGCCTCCTCCCAGGCCTCGCGGACGGCGGCCTGGTACGGCTTCAGTCCCTTGATGGGCCACCCTTTCGGAATGACCCATCGGCGGGTCTCGCGGGAAGTGATGAGCAGGATCTCGACCGGCCCACCCCCGGGGCGTCGCCAGGCCAGGACGGCGTACTGGGTCAGGCGCTGGGCCCCGGAAGGTCTTGGACGGCCCCGACCCTGACTGGACATGCCTGAATTCATTCTGGCTCCGGACGGCGACGCATGAAGGTGGACTCCCTCACAGTCGGGGGTGTGGCGCAAGGGCCGCCGTGTCCCAAAGGATGACAGGCCTTGCCCAGCGGCCGGGCTTGTGACACCTCGCCGTCAAAGCCCTGCGAGAACCCCATGACCGATCCCCAGCCCGCCTCCGTCTATGACCTGGCCCACGAGGACCAGGCGGAGAACCTCGCCACCTTCGCCATTCTGGTCGACAATGAACCCGGCGTCCTGCACCGGCTTGTCGGTCTCTTCGCCGCGCGAGGCTACAACATCGAGAGCCTCACGGTGGCCGAGACCGACCGGAACGCCCACACGAGCCGGGTCACCATCGTGACCCGGGGAGCGCCGCAGGTCCTGACGCAGATCGAGGCCCAACTGCAGAAGATGGTGGCCACCCGGCACGTCCAGGACGTGACCCGGGACCCTAACGGCCTGGAGCGGGAATTGGCCCTCGTAAAGGTCAAGGGCGTGGGCGCGGATCGCGTCGAGGCGTTGCGGATCAGTGAGATCTTCCGCGCCCGGGTCCTCGACACCGCCATCGACAGCTTCATCTTCGAGGTCACCGGGGCCTCGTCCAAGATCGACAAGTTCATCGACCTGATGCGACCCCTCGGCCTCGTGGAATTGGCCCGGACGGGGGTGTTGTCGATCACCCGCGGCGCGGTGACCATCTGAAGCGCGGATACGGTCCGGACCTTCCGGCCCGGGCCGTCGTCACGTCTTCTGGCCGAGGATCAGGACAGCAGGCGGATCCTGTAGAAGGCCGCGCCGATCACCGCACCCACGGCGGGGGCGGCGAAGAACAGCCAGAGCTGTGACAGGGCCTGTCCGCCGGCGAGGACAGCGGGGCCGAAGCTCCGCGCCGGATTGACCGAGACGCCGGTGACCTGAATGCCGACGATGTGGATGATCGCCAGGGTCACACCGATCGTGAGGCCGGCAAAGCCCGCAGGCGCCTTCTCGGAGGTCGACCCGAGGATGACGATGACGAACAGCGCCGTCATGACGACTTCGAAGACCAGGGCGGACTGCAGGCTGTACTCTCCGAGGTAACCCGGGCCCCAACCATTCTGACCAAGGTTAGCCGTCGAGCCGGCGATCACCGCCAGCAGGCCGGCTCCGGCGAGGGCCCCGGCGAACTGGGCGACCCAGTACACAAGCATGTCCTTGAGAGACATGCGTCCGGCGATGAAGGCGGCGAGGCTGACGGCGGGGTTCACATGGCAGCCCGAGATCGAGCCGATGCCGTAAGCCATGGCGATGATGGCGCCGCCGAAGGCGATCGAAATCCCGAGCTGCCCGACGTTATCCACCCCGCCGAGGACGGCCGCGCCACAGCCGAAGAGCACGAGCGTAAGCGTACCAATGAATTCAGCGATGAGTTTTGACATTTCACCCTCCCTAGATGTTCACAAGCTGGCGGAAAACCGGGAGTCGGTGAACCTTGAATTCCACTTGTCACGGAAGCTTGTGGAAATGGCCTCTTCCCAGGGGATTGAGGCACGGGGAGTGGAGACCTATATCTCCGGTGTCCGGTTCGCCGGACTATGGGGATAAACGCGCACGAAATAAGCGGACTGGACCCGGGTGCGATTCCCGGCGGCTCCACCAAAACCTTTCCCCTGCTCCGGCGGGGCGGTGCGGGGCCGATCAGCATCGACAGACGTGTAAAGGTGTTGCTTTCTCCCGGCCTGGCCCACCGTTTCGGGCTTTAAACTAAATGCGAACGATAACTTCGCTGAAGAGGTTCGTCTGGCCGCGTAAGCGACCCGACGGGTTTCGACCTGAAGTCCTGGCGTCTTAGCAGCGCCAGGCGGGGCCGGGAGGGGGCCTGGCAACAGAACCCCTCCACCTTCCTCCGCATCCGGTATCCTGAACAACGCGCCAAGGGTGATGACCCGGCCATGGAAACTTGCGTGATGCTCCGGGAGCGTTAGTTTGCCTCCTCAGCCGATCCCGACAGGACCCCAATGGCCAAGGACCCACCCGCTCAGGACCTCATGAACTATGAGGCCATGGCCCAGGAAGCCCTGAAGGGCGTGGTCCGGGCCGCCCTTCGGCGCGCGAACGCCCCGGGGGGCCTGCCCGGAGCCCATCACTTCTATCTGACGTTCAAGACCGGCGCCGCGGGTGTCGAGGGACCCGAGGAGCTCCTGTCCCGTTACCCGGACGAAATGACGATCGTCCTGCAGCACCAGTTCTGGGACCTGGAGATAGGAGACGAAGCCTTCGGCGTGACGCTGAAGTTTGGAGGACGCCCGCAGTCGCTCCGGGTGCCCTACGCCGCCCTGACCCGCTTCTACGATCCCAGCGTCCAGTTCCTGCTGCAGTTCGACGCCGAAGACTCCCCCGCATCATCGGGCGTATCCGACCTCCGGAGTCCGGCGGCGCCGGCGACGGGGGAAGGCTTGGATCCAGACGCGCCGAACGTCGTGTCCCTTGACCATTTCCGGAAGAAGTGAGCCCCGCCGTGTCCGACAAAGCTCCGGAGACCGTCTCCGCCGAATCCCAGGAACCCCTGACCGACGAGGCGATCCTCGCCCGGTTTCACAGGACGAAGAACCAGCCCACCGGCTCACAGACCCTTGGCTTCCGGATTACCGGCGTGAGCCAGGCCGAGAAGTCGGTCGAGGTCGCTTTCGAGGCGCGGGCCGAGCTGCTGCTGAACCCCATGAAGCAGATACAGGGCGGCTATCTCTGCGCCATGCTGGACGAGTGCATGTCGGTCGCCTGCATGGTCGCCTCGGGCATGACCCATGTCGCTCCGACTGCCGAGATGAAAACCTCCTTCTTCCGGCCCGCCCAGCCTGGCCCCATCCGGGGCGTGGGCCGGGTCCTGAAGTGGGGTCGGACCCTGGCCTTCACCGAGGGCGAACTCTATGATCCTGAGGGTCGGCTGTTGGCCAAGGCGACCGGCACCGCTGTTCCCACGCCGTTCAAGTCCTACAAGAGCTAGATGCCCGCGCGGGCCCTTTCCATCCTCATCCTGATCGGCCTCTTCCAGGTGGTGGCCGGAAGAGCGATGGCGGACTCTCCGTTCCGGAGCTGGAGCGCCGTTGTGATCGCCGGGGACTGGAAGGGCTCCGGCGGCGGGCCGACTGAAGCCTTCGACAATGCGCGCCGTGACATCGCCGCGGAACTGGTCCGACTGGGCTTCAACTCCAGCAACATCCTCCAATACTCGGTCCGACCCGAGCGCTACGGGAAGGAGCGGCTGGCCAAGTCGGACATCCGGGCGATCTTCGAGGGCATGAGCCAGCTTACGGCCCGGAATCCCGACGGTTGCCTTGTCTATCTGACCACCCACGGGCTTCCCCAGGGCGCGGTGGTGGACCAGTCCATCCTGCCCCCCGGGATCCTGGCGGCCATGCTCGAGAGGACCTGCGGCGCGCGACCCACCATCGCGGTGATCTCGGCCTGCTTCTCCGGTGTCTTCGTACCAGACCTGGGCGCCGCCAACCGGATGGTGATGACCGCCGCCCGACCGGACCGGACCTCCTTTGGATGCGGGGAATCCAACCGGTACCCCTTCTTCGATGAATGCTTCCTGCAGAGCACCGGCTCGGCCCATGACTTCAGCGCCCTGGCGAACCTGGTCCGCTCCTGTGTCGCGGCCCGGGAAGTCCAGGAGGGGGTCCGGCCGCCCTCGGAGCCTCAGGTATTCATAGGGCCCCAGCTTCGGCCTCTGCTGCCCCTCTACGCCTTCCCGGCAAGGTCGACGCGATGAGTTGGGTCCGGACAGTCGCCCTTGTGGCCCTGACCCTTGCGGTCCTGACCCTCCTGGTCTCGCCGGCAAAGGGTCTGGCCCAGCCTTCGCCCCCGGGGGCGGCGCCCCCGCCGCCGGCGATCCAGCGGTCGACCCCGCCGGTCGCGGAACTGGAGGCCTATGTCGACGGGATCGTCCGCGACTCCCTGGTCCAGGATCATATCGTGGGCGCCACTGTCGCCATCGTCCAGGACGGCCAGGTCCTCCTGAAGAAGGGGTACGGGGCGGCGGGACTCTCGCCCTGGCGACCCGTTGACCCGGACCGGACCCTTTTCCGCCTGGGTTCGGTCTCGAAGACCTTCACCTGGCTCACCGTGCTCAAGGAGACAGAGGCGGGGCGCCTGAGGCTGGATGCGCCGGTCAATCTCTTCCTGCCGGAGGCCGTGCAGGTTCGCGACCAGGGCTTCACCCGACCGGTGACCCTGCGGAGCCTGATGTCACACTCCGGCGGCTTCGAAGACCGCGCCCTGGGGCACCTCTTCGAACGCGACCCGGCCCGGGTCCGGCCGCTCGTCACCTATCTGCAGCAGGAGCGGCCCCGGAGGGTTCGTGCGGAAGGGCTGGTCTCCAGTTACTCCAACTACGGCGCTGCGCTGGCCGGAGAGGCGGCGGCCTGGGTCTCAGGCAAGACCTTCGAACAGCTGGCGGAGGAAGCCCTGTTCGAACCCCTCGGCATGGGCCGCACCACCTTCCGCGAACCTCGGCCCGGACGCGCCGACCTGCCGGCGCCCATGGCGCCGCGACTGGCCGCCGACCTGTCGGAGGGATTCTCCTGGAATGGCTATGCCTTCCGGCCTGAGCCCTTCGAGTACATCGGCCAGATCGCCCCGGCCGGGTCGGCCTCATCCACGGCGGATGACATGGCGCGCTACATGATCGCCCTTCTCGACGGTGGTCGGGTCGGCGAGGCGCGGGTCTATGGCGACCTCACCGCGCGGGCGCTTCAGACCCCGCTTCGGCAAACCCCGGCGGGGGTGAACGGGTGGCGCCACGGCTTCATCGCCTATGCCCTGCCCGGCGGTCTTTCGGGATTCGGCCATGACGGCGCCACGCTGACCTTCATGACCAACATGACCCTTGTGCCAGAGCTCGGGCTCGGCATCTTCGTCAGCACCAATACGAGCACGGGCCGGGCCCTGACCCAGAGGCTGGCCTCACGCCTGGTGGAGGAGATCGCCGGGCGACCCGCCGCCTGGCCCCGTGCGCCGTCGCCCGAGCTCTACGCTTACCGGCGGCTCTACGAGGGGCGGTTTCTTGGGACCCGGAGGGCCTACTCCGGGCTTGAGGGTATGCTGGAGCGCCTGACCGGGGAGCTTCGGGTGGAGGTGACGCCCGATGGCCGGCTGATCACCCGGGAGGGGGGACGCCTGCAGTCCTGGGTCCCGGAAGGACCTGCGAACGCCGGGCGTTTCGTATCGGAGACCGGATGGGACCGGCGCGTCTTTGTTCTCGAAGGCGGACGCACCCGTCACATCCTGACGTCACTCAACACCCAGGCCTATGAGCGGACGCCCTTCTGGAGCGGACGGGGCTTGCTGGCGGCTGCGGCGGTCGCCACCGGGCTGGCCGCTCTCCTGACCCTCGCCTTCGCCGGCTTCCGCAATCGCCGGGACTTCCGCCAGACCCACATCCAGGCCCGCGCCGGAGTGCTCCAGGGCCTTCAGTCCATTCTCTGGCTGTCCGCCATCACCCTTTCCGTGGCCTGGGTCGCATTGACGAAGCAGAGCGACCTCATCTTCGACTGGCCAGGACTCCTGCCCCTGGCCGCTTCGGCCTGCGCCCTCGTGGCGACCTTGCTGACGGTGGCCAACGCCGCCCTGCTGCCCCTTGTGCTCCGCAGCGGCCGAAGGCTCGACAGCTGGACCCCCTTGCGGCGCGCCGGGTTCACGGCGACCGTTGTGGTGTCCCTGGCCTTCAGCCTGTTGCTCGGCCTCTGGGGTGGGCTTTCCCCCTGGGCCGGCTAGGCTGGGGACCTCGCATCTGACGACCGCGTAAACGTCTCATTTACCAACTACTGGGTAAATCCTGCCTACACGTCGGCAGGAACTGCACACCTTGCGGCCGGCGGTGGGAGACTGCGGACCGTGAACGGGATTTTCGCTTCCCTGCAGAGATTTGGCCTGGGGCGCCTCGCCGCCTTCGCAGGCATCGGCGTGGGCATCGTCGCTGCTATGGCGGCGGTCTTCATGAACCTGGGTCAGCCCAACGCCCTGCTCTACTCCAATCTGGACCTCAAGGAGGCCGGACAGATCACCCAGGCGCTGGATCAGGCCAACATCCGCTACGAGGCCAAGGGAGACGGCTCGACCATCATGGTCGCCCGCGATCAGGTCGCCTCCACCCGTCTGCTTCTTTCGGGCGAGGGCCTGCCCACCGCCGGGTCCGTCGGTTACGAGATCTTCGATCAGTCCAGCGTTGTGGGGCAGACGGATTTCGTCCAGCAACTCAATCGCCAGAGGGCCCTTGAGGGCGAACTGGCCCGCACCATCCAGAGCCTGGATGGCGTCACCTCCGCCCGTGTCCATCTTGTCCTGCCGAAGAAGGAGCTCTTCGAGGACGAGATCCAGCAGCCGTCCGCATCGGTCAGCATCGCCGTCGGCGCGCGTGAGCCTTCGCCGGAACAGGTCCGCGCCATCCAGAACCTGGTGGCGGGCGCCGTACCGAACATGAAACCTGAACGGGTCACGGTGGTCGACCAGCACGCCAAGACCCTCTCGGGAGGCGCGGAAGGCGACGCCATGGCTGCGGATGGCCGAAAGTCCGCGGTTGAGGCGCGGATCGCCAAGACCGTGAAGACCATGGTCGAGGGCGTGGTCGGACAGGGGAAGGCGCGGGTCACTGTCACCGCGGAACTCGACCTGTCCCAGGTCACCATCCAGGAAGAGACATTCGACCCGGACGGCCAGGTGGTTCGCTCTGAGACGACCAGCGAGGAGAACGCCAACGAGAACCAACCAAACCAGACGGGTCAGGTGACGGCGGCGGCCAACATCCCGGGAGCGCCAGCCAATCCCGACGGACTGATCGCATCGACCTCCGGTCGTACGGGCACCACCACGAACTACGACATCTCCAAGACCATCCGTACCGAGGTGAAGGAGCCGGGCCAGATCAAGCGCCTGTCCGTCGCCGTCGCCGTGGACGGCGTCACCGCCCCCGCCGGCGAGGACGGCAAGCCTGGCGCCTATACCCCGCGCCCAGCGGCGGAGATGCAGCGGATCGAGCAACTGGTCCGCACCGCCGTCGGCTTCGACCAGCAGCGCGGTGACCAGGTGACTGTGATCAACGTCCAGTTTCCCAGCGCAGATGGTCTTGGCGGCGGCGTGGTCGCAGCCAACCCCCTCATGGGCTTCGACAAGAACGACATCATGCAGATCATTCAGTGGGTGATCCTGTTCATCGTCGCTCTCCTGACCATCTTCTTCGTCGTCCGCCCGCTGTTTGGCGGCGGCGCAGGCCCCCGGGGCGGCGTGACGCGGCTGGTCACAACGGTTGACGGCCCGAGGATGCTTCCGGTCGATCCCTCGACCGGCGAGCCTCTCGCCCTTCCCGGTCCTGACCAGACCGAAATGGAGCAGAGGATCGAGATCGCCCGGATCGAGGGTCAGGTGAAGGCCAGTTCCGTGAAGCGCGTCGCCGAGTTCGTGGAATCGCACCCTGAAGAGTCCGTGGCCATGCTCCGCACCTGGCTGCACCAGTCCGCATGAGCAAGGGCGGACCAAAATCAGGCCCGATCACCGACCCCTCCCAGCTGACGGGGCCGGAGAAGGCGGCGATCGTCCTCCTCACCCTGGGCGAGGAGCACACCGCCATCTGGCAGATGCTGGATGAGGAGGAGATCCGCGAGATCTCCCAGGCCATGGCCACTCTGGGCAACGTCCAGTCCTCTGTCGTCGAGTCCCTCCTCGTCGAGTTCATCTCCAACGTGTCCGGCGGCGGCACGGTCATGGGCTCGTTCGAACAGACCCAGCGCCTCCTCGCCTCCTTCCTCGACCCCGACAAGGTCGACAACCTTATGGAGGAAATCCGGGGTCCGGCCGGCCGGACCATGTGGGACAAGCTGGGCAATGTCAGCGAGGGTGTTCTCGCCAACTACCTGAAGAACGAGTACCCGCAGACCGTCGCGGTGGTGCTGTCGAAGGTCAAGCCAGACCACGCTTCGCGGGTCCTTGGCGCCCTGCCTGAGGACTTCGCCATGGAGTGCGTCACCCGCATGCTGCGGATGGAGCCCGTCCAGCGGGAGATCCTCGACAAGATCGAGCAAACCTTGCGCACCGAGTTCATGTCGAACCTGGCCCGCACCTCAAAGCGCGACAGCCACGAGATGATGGCCGAGATCTTCAACTCCTTCGACCGGCAGACCGAGACCCGCTTCATCTCCGCCCTCGAGGAGCGCAATCGGGACAGCGCCGAGCGTATCCGGGCCCTGATGTTCGTCTTCGAGGACCTGTCCAAGCTGGATCCCGGCGGCGTCCAGACCCTGCTGAGGGCTGTCGACAAGGCCCAGCTGGGACTGGCCCTGAAAGGCGCCTCTGAAGACCTCAGGAACCTCTTCTTCTCCAACATGTCAGAGCGCGCCGCGCGGATCCTGCGCGAGGACATGGAGAATATGGGGCCGGTGCGCCTGCGAGACGTCGACCAGGCCCAGATGGCCATGGTGCAGAGCGCCAAGGAACTGGCCCAGAGGGGCGAGATCATGCTGGCTGGCTCCAGCGGCGATGATGAGCTGATCTACTGATGAGCGAGCCCATCCTCGAAAAATTCGGCTTTGACACTGTCTTCGACGGCGGCGGCAACGTGACCCAGTCGAAGGCGCGGCAGAAGCGTTTCTTTTCCGCCGAGGAGGTTGAGGCCCTGCGCGCCCAGGCCTTCTCGGAGGGCGAGCAGAAGGCGCTGGGGGAGATGGCCGCCTTGCAGGCGCGCGCCCTTGCAGAGATCGCCCGAAGCGCCGAGGAGGGCTTGGGAGGGCTGGCCCGTATCGCCCATGCGCATCGGGAAGGTTCCGCCGCCCTGGCCCTCGCCTGCGGCCGGGCGATCGCGGGCGAGGTGCTGGAGCTGTTTCCGCAAGCGGCCCTCCAGAAGGCCCTCGAGAGTCTGGCGCGGGAGATCGAGTCCGAGCCAAAGCTGATGGTCACCGTGGCGCCCGGGCGAGCAGAGGGCCTGCAGGAGATTCTCTCGGCGACGGCCGCCGCGGCGGGCTTCACCGGACAGATCCTCGTCCGGGACGACGCCGGGCTCACGAGCGCCGCCTTCACCCTCGATTTCGGGGACGGATCGGCAAGCTACGACCCGGACGCGGCGACGCAGCGGATCTGGGACACCCTGAAGGCCGCCCTGGCGACAGAGGGACTGCATGCTGAACCTCTGGATCCCGGCGTGAAAGGCTAGGACATCATGAGCGAGAACGAACTGGAACTCGACGAGCTGGGCCCTGACGGCAACCCGGCCGCCACCGGAGGCGACGATGGGGAGAAGACGGCCTCGGACCTCGCCCCGATCTTTGACGTCCCGGTCTCGATCTCGGCGGTTCTGGGTCGCGCCACCCTCAGCGTCTCACAGCTGCTCCAGCTCAACTCCGGCAGCGTGCTCGAGCTGGACCGCCGGGTGGGTGAGGCCATCGACATCTACGTCAACAATCGCCTGGTGGCGCGCGGCGAGGTCGTGATCGTCGACGAGCGCCTGGGCGTGACCATGACGGAAATCATCAAGGACGGCGACACCCAGGTCTGAGGACCCGGTTGACGTAACGGAGACGGAAACATGCGACTTCTGGTCGTCGGACAACTGAACGGACAAATGGCGACAGCGGTGAAGATGGCCATGTCCCAGGGGGCCAAGGTCAGCCACGTGGAGACCATCGCCGCCGCCACCCACGCCCTGCGCGCTGGGCAGGGCGCCGACCTCCTGCTGGTGGATTACAACCTCGACATCGGGGCCCTGATCGCCGCCAACGAGGCGGAACGCATCCGGGCGCCCGTGGTCGCCTGTGGCGTGGATCCGGACGCCCGCAAGGCGGCGGACGCCATTCGCGCAGGCGCAAAGGAATTCATTCCCCTTCCGCCTGACGCCGAGATGATCGCCGCCGTGCTGGCGGCCGTCTCCGACGATAACCGGCCGATGATCGCCGAAGACGCCGCCATGAGGGCGGTGATCGCCATGGCCGAGCAGGTGGCCCCCTCCGAGGCCTCGATCCTGATCACCGGCGAAAGCGGATCGGGCAAGGAGATCGTCGCCCGCCACGTGCACCTGAAGTCGCGCCGGAGCGGCAAGCCCTTCATCTCGGTGAACTGTGCAGCCATCCCCGAGAACCTCCTTGAGAGCGAGCTGTTCGGTCACGAGAAGGGTGCGTTCACGGGCGCCCTGGCGCGCCGCATAGGTAAGTTTGAGGAGGCCAACGGCGGCACCCTGCTGCTGGATGAGATCTCCGAGATGGACGCTCGCCTCCAGGCCAAGCTGCTCCGGGCCATCCAGGAACGGGAGATCGACCGCGTGGGCGGCTCCCAGCCGGTCAAGGTGGACATTCGCATCCTTGCGACCTCCAACCGCGATCTGATCCAGGCGGTCCGCGAGGGTGTCTTCCGGGAGGACCTCCTGTACCGCCTGAACGTGGTCAACCTGAGGCTCCCGCCCCTTCGGGAGCGTCCGGGGGACGTGCTGCCCATGGCGGACTTCTTCATCCGCAAGTACGCCGCCGCTAATGGCGTTCAGGCCAAGTCTCTGTCCTCGGAGGCGCGGCGCAGGCTTCTAGCGCACCGGTGGCCCGGCAATGTCCGTGAGCTGGAGAACGCCATGCACCGGGCGGTCCTCCTGGCCAGCGGTCCCGAGATCGACGAATCCGCCATCCGGCTTCCGGATGGCCAGCCCCTCGGTCCCGCCGATCCCGCCGTACGGACGGCGCAGGCTGCAGCTAGCGCGGCTGAGGCCGTGGCCCGCGGTTTCGTCGGCCAGACCGTGGCGGCCATGGAGCAGCAGTTGATCATCGACACCCTGGAACACTGCTTCGGTAATCGCACCCATGCCGCCAACATCCTCGGCATCTCCATCCGGACCCTTCGCAACAAGCTCAAGGAGTACTCGGAGGCGGGCGTGAACGTGCCGGCCCCGCAGATGGGCGCAAGCGCGGCCTGAGGAGCTGAACGGTGACCGACACGATCCTCCCGGGGCGCGCCCCGCAGCGACTGACCCCGGCCCTGGTCATCAAGTGGCTGGCGCGGGGAGAGGTTGCGCTGGCGCTGGGTGTCGTCGCGGTCATCGTCCTGCTGATCCTGCCTGTCCCGGCCTTCCTGCTGGACGCCCTGCTGGCCATCTCCCTGGCCTCGTCCATCCTGATCCTGATGACCTCGCTGTTCATCAAGAAGCCTCTGGACTTCACCTCCTTCCCGACCGTCCTGCTGGTCACCACCCTGTTTCGCCTCGCCCTGAACGTCGCGTCGACGCGGCTGATCCTCGCCCACGGCCACGAGGGCGTGCACGGGGCGGGACAGGTGATCGAGGCCTTTGGCCGGTTGATGACCGGCGGCAACTTCACCATCGGGATCATCGTCTTCGCCATCCTGGTGATCGTGAACTTCATCGTCATCACCAAGGGTTCCGGACGGATCGCCGAAGTGGCCGCCCGGTTTACCCTCGACTCCCTGCCCGGGAAGCAGATGGCCATCGACGCCGACCTGTCGGCCGGCCTCATCGACCAGGACGAGTCGCGTCGCCGGCGCAAGGAGCTGGAGCAGGAATCGACCTTCTTCGGCTCCATGGACGGCGCCTCGAAGTTCGTCCGCGGGGACGCCATCGCCGGCCTCATCATCGTCGCGATCAACATCATCGGCGGGATCCTGATCGGCACCTTCCAGCACGGAATGCCGCTGGGCGACGCCGCAGCGACCTATACCTTCATGACCATCGGCGACGGCCTCGTCACCCAGATCCCGGCCCTGATCATCTCGATCGCCGCCGGCTTCCTGGTTTCCAACGCGGGTGTGGAAGGTTCTACCGACCAGGCCCTGGTCACCCAGCTGGCGATGAACCCCATCAGCCTGGGAATGGTGTCCGCCGCCTCCGGCGTCATCGCCCTGATCCCGGGCATGCCGATCATTCCCTTCGTCCTGCTCTCCATCGGCGCTGCAATGCTCGCCTGGAAACGATCCGCCGGGTCCCGACTTGAGGACGTCCTCGGTGTGGAGGACACAATTGCTCCACCGCAGGATGTCGAGGAGCCGATCAGCCAGACCCTGGCCATAGACGAGATCAAGATCGAGCTGGGCTATGGACTCCTGCCCCTCATCAACGACCTCGAGGGAAGGCGCCTCACCGACCAGATCAAGGCCCTGCGCAAGACGCTGGCCGCCGAGTATGGCTTCGTGATGCCGCCCGTGCGCATCCTCGACAACATGCGGCTGGCGTCGCAAGGCTATCTCATCCGCATCAAGGAGCTGGAGGCTGGCGCAGGAGAGGTGCGGCTTGGCTCGTTGATGGCCATGGACCCCCGTGGCGGGCAGGTGGAGCTTCCCGGCGAGCACATGCGGGAGCCTGCCTTTGGCCTGCCAGCCACCTGGATTGAGGATGGACTCCGCGAGGAGGCGACCTTCCGGGGGTACACCGTGGTCGATCCGTCGACGGTCCTGACCACGCACCTGACCGAGATCCTGAAGGACAACATGCCGGACCTGCTCTCCTATGCGGAGGTCCAGAAACTGCTTCGGGAACTGCCGAACGAGCAGAAGAAGCTGGTGGACGACATAATCCCCTCGGTCGTGTCCGTCACGACGATCCAGCGTGTTCTCCAGGCCCTGCTCCGCGAGCGCGTGTCGATCCGGGACCTGCCTTCCATTCTGGAAGGCCTGAGCGAAGCCGCGCCGCACAGCGCCTCGCTGACCAACCTGGTCGAGCAGGTCCGGACACGGCTTTCCCGCCAGCTCTGCTTCGCCCACCGCGGCGACGACGGCGCCTTGCCGATCATCACCCTCTCCCCGGACTGGGAGACGTCTTTCGCTGAATCCCTGGTGGGCAATGGCGAGGATCGACAGCTCTCCATGGCGCCGTCCCGGCTGCAGGAGTTCATCCGTGCGGTGGGCGACGCCTTCGAGCGCGCGGCGCAGGTGGGCGACTCGCCGGTCCTGCTGACAAGCCCTGGCATTCGCCCCTATGTGCGGTCGCTCATTGAGCGGTTCCGGGGCCAGACGCCGGTCATGAGCCAGAACGAGGTCCACCCGAGGGCCCGTCTGAAGACGGTCGGCGTGATCTGATGCGGGGCCCGGGGATTCCGCAGGCCATGTTGCAGGCTGCCCGAGGGACTGCTAGCGAGTTCCCCTCCCGCGCCGGCGACGTCCAGCACATGGAAAGCTGATGTTTGATCTGAAACCGAACAGCCGGCCGGCGAAGTTCACGCCAGACATGCTCTGGGACCTCATGTCCTTCGAAACCCTCATGACCCGGCAGGTGATCCACCTGATTTACTGGGCGGGCCTGGGGATCACCGCCCTGGTCG
>CANGRP010000002.1 GCA_947456005.1 Caulobacteraceae bacterium | reverse complement strand
GGAGTGGGGACGGTCGGCCTGGCTCCGGAGAGAGGTCATCCACGCAGGCGCCGACAAGGTCCAGCTCGACACCCGCTTCGCCCGCTTCCGGCCGGACGGGAGCCTGATCAGCGCCTTCGACTCGATCTACATCGTGACCCTTCAGGACGGCCGCTGGGGCGTCCAGGGCCGGTCCAGCTACGCGCCCTGAACCGGGCCCCGCCATGAAGGCCGCCAGCTATCCCCTCGCCCGCGAGCAGGACTTCACCTCCCGCGTCAACGGCCGCGTCTACCGCGTAAGGGTCGCGACGCCCTACGGCCCGCCGCCGGAGACGGGCTATCCGGTCCTCTACGTCCTCGACGGAGATGGCTATTTCGGTTCGTTCGCCGACGCCGCCCGGATGAGGGCGGCCCTTGGGGCCGAGCTTCCACACGCCGCCGTCGTGGGTGTGGGGTATCCGGGCGGCGATCTTTCCGCCGCCCTGGGGAGGCGCTTCCTGGACCTGACCCCGACCGAGCCCGACGAGGCGGAGAAGGCCAGCCACACCTTCGCCTCGGGCGACCTCGCCTATGCCGGCGCGGATGACTTCCTGGAGATCCTGACCGAGGAGGTCCGGCCCCGGATCGGCGACATCCTGCCGATCGACCTCTCGCGGCAGGCCGTATTCGGACATTCCCTCGGCGGCCTCTTCGTCCTCTACAGCCTGTTTCGCCGGCCGGACGCCTTCTCGGCCTGGCTGGCCCTCAGTCCTTCCATCTGGTGGGATGAACGGACGGTTCTCCAGGGCGAAGCGGGCTTCACCGCCGCTCTGCCCGCCCTGGCGGCGGCGCCGCGGCTGTTCGTCGGCGTCGGCGCCCTGGAGCAACCGGCGGGCTCGCCCGCCCGGATGGTTGATAACGCCGTCGAGCTCTCCGCCAGGTTCTCCGCCCTTTCGGGTCCGCCGGGCTGGCGGTTCGCTTCCCGGGTGTTCGAGGGCGAGACCCATTCCAGCGTCGTCTGGCCCGCGATCAATCCCATGCTGGACTTCGCCCTGAAGGAGGCCTGACCTTCGCAGGCGGGCGGCAAGGACGGCCTGAAACCCCAATAATCCTGGAGATCCCCGTGTCCGACACCTTCCGCGCCCTTCGCGCCCACAAGACCGAAGCCGGGGTCGAGACCCGGCTGGAGACCCTGACCGACGCCGACCTGATGGACGGCGACGTGACGGTCCGGGTCGAGGCCTCGACAATCAACTTCAAGGATGGCCTGGCCCTGACCGGCCGTTCGCCCATCCTGAGGACCTTTCCCATCATCCCCGGTATCGACTTCGCCGGCGTGGTTGAGGCCTCCGCCCACGCCGGGTTCGCCCCGGGCGACCGTGTCGTCCTGAACGGCTGGGGCGTCGGCGAGACCTGGCCCGGCGGCTACGCCCAGAGGGCGCGGGTCAAGGGCGACTGGCTGGTCCGCCTTCCGGACAGTCTCTCCACCACAAGGGCCATGGCCATCGGGACAGCCGGCTACACCGCCATGCTGTGCGTCATGGCCCTGGAGCGCCAGGGGGTGACGCCCGGGTCCGGCGACATCCTCGTCACCGGCGCCGCCGGTGGGGTAGGAAGCGTGGCGATCACCCTCCTGTCAGCCCTTGGCCACAGGGTCGTGGCCTCCTCCCGGCGCGCCGGGTCAGAGGGCGACTATCTTCGGGCCCTGGGCGCTGCGGAGGTCATCGACGCCGCGGAGTTCTCGGGTCCCGCCCGCCCGGTCGGCAAGGAGCGCTGGGCCGGGGTGGTGGACTCGGTCGGCAGCCACACCCTGGCCAACGCCCTCTCGCAGACCCGTTACGGCGGCGCGGTGGCGGCCTGCGGCCTGGCCCAGGGCATGGACCTGCCCGGGTCGGTCGCCCCCTTCATCCTGCGCAGCGTCGTCCTGGCTGGGGTGGACAGCGTCCTGCGGCCCATGCCCGACCGGATCGAGGCCTGGCGCCGGCTGGGAACTGACCTGGACCTCGCCCGCCTGGACGCCATGACCGAGGTCGCCGGCCTGTCCGACCTGCCGCGCCTGGCTGTCGAGATCCTCGACGGCAGGGTCCGCGGCCGGGTGGTGATCGACCCCTCGGTCTAGCGGTCGCCGGCGGCGGGCCTCCTGCCGGCCAGAAGCAGAAGCCCGGCGAAGATGCCGAGGTTCTTGATGAAGTTCTGCATCTCGTGCTGCGGGTCCCCGCCGGGGTAGTCGTTCCAGAAGTCGTGCATGAAGACGTTGATCAGCAGGGTCAGTCCGGCGAGCAGGAAGGCGGCGGTGCGTGCATTCCAGTTCGCCATCAGCGCCAGTCCGCCACCGACCTGCAGGGGAATGGTCAGCCAAAGCAGCGGCAGGGCCAAGGGCACCCGATGGAGTTCCATGTAGGCCAGCGTGCCGGCGAATCCGGTGACCTTCATCAAGCCGGGAACCACGAAGTAGAGCCCCAGCAGGACGCGTCCGGTGAGGTCCATGGGCCGGCTGAGCCGGTCGAGCAGCGGGTCCAACGGGTTTTTCATGGAAGCTCCGGGTGGGGGGTGAAGGTCGTGGGCCGGGCGCCTCGCCGGACTCAGACGAGGGCGCCCGCCGCCAGGCCTGCGACGGCCCCGGCGGTCAGGATCAGGCGAAGGCGCGGATACCAGCCGGGAAGTCCTTGCGAGCGCAGGTCCCAGTAGAGGTGCAGGACAAGGGCGCCCGCCAGGCCCGCCAATTGGAGATCGGAGTGTCCCGCCGGCAGGATAACCAGCCCCCAGGCGGCGACGCTGGGCGCCATGCTGAAGGCGAGGGTCCGCGGGGACGGTTCAGGGTCGCTGACGGCCCGGCCCCACCGCGCGCCGCCCAGGAAGGACAGGATCACCGCCGCATAGAGACCGAGGGTTCGGTCACCCCAACCCGACAGGTCCGGTGCGGCCAAGGACAGCATGGGAAGGCCCAGGAAGGGGATGAGGCCCGCCAGACCCCAGGCCAGGACAGGGCGGGGGATGGGGCCTGCGCCGCCCGAGGAGTCGCCCGAGATCATCGCACCGCCTCCTGACGGTTTGCCAGCACCCGGTCTTGTCCCGGGACCGGCGCAGTTGCAAGCCCGTTGCGGGTCCGGCCCGTCTCAGGTCCAGAGCCGGTTGCGGATCTTCCGGGCTGGAAGGGGCGCCGGGCGGATGGGCCTCGCCAGGACATCGGCCTGCGGACCCAGGCGCTCCTGCACCTGAATGCGGTCGGCGTCGTCCAGGGCGTTAAAGCCGGCCTGGAGGTCGGCGAGGCACTGCACCCGGTAAGGCGAGACCGGCAGTCGCCATTCCGCGTCAGCCCGGCGGAAGCGGGCGACCTTCAGGCCCGAGGCCGCCGCCGAGGCGTTGGCGTCCAGCTCGGTCAGGTGGTCCCGGGCCGCGAGCCGAATGAGGGGGTCCAGGTCCTGGGGCGCAGTCTCTGGCAGGGGAACCGACCCGGTCGATTCCGGCCGGGCGTTCCAGAGCCGGGCGGTCCAGGCCAGGACCGAGGGCGCCCGCTCACGCATCAGGGCCGACGGCGTCGGGTCGCTGGCGAAGTGCCTGAACATGGGCCCGAAGAGGCCGAAGTCAGCCGCGACGGGCCGTTCACCGAACAGGAAGGGCCGCCGGGCGAGGAGGGGTTCAAGGAGGTCGAGCACCTCGAGGTAGAGCCTCTCGATCGACGGCGCCGTCGTCCGGGTGACCCCGTCCTGACGCAGGTAGACCCCCTGCTGGCGGCGGCGCACGACGGCCGCCTTCAGGGCCAGGGGAAGCGGGAGGTCCCGCATCAGGGTGGCGGCGATGCGGCGTCCCATCAGCTGGGCGTCATCGGTGAAGGCCCAGCGATAGTAGAGAGCCGGCCGCCAGAGCCACTCGTCGAAGGCGTCTTCCAGGAACAGGCTGAGGAAGGCGGCGAGGGGGTCGGTCGGCTGCAGGGCCGGGCCAGGCGTCTCGGCCTCCAGGCGCCGCAGGATGGCCGTGGTGTCCGTCAGCCATATCCCCTCCGGCGACCGGAGGGCCGGCATCTGCGCGACACCCGTGGCCCCTGCGCAGGCGCGGAAGCCGGCCATGTCCATCTCGACGAACCGGAAGGGAAGTCCGCGGACACGGAGCCAAGCTTCGAGCTTGCCCGTGAAGTAGGACAGCTTCAGGCCATGAAGTTCCCAGGTCCCGTCGCTCACGCCCGCCCGCCACGCCGCCGCCGCCAGCGCCAGGCCAGGAACCCTGCGCCGCCGAGGACCAGGGCCAGGGCGCCGATTGCCCCGGCCAGGGTCGGCAATTGCCGGACGAGGACGTTGGCCGTGAGCTGCTTCTGAGTGTTGTATCCGGGGGGCAAGGGGGCCACGCCGACCCTCGCCTCATAGTCCGCATAGTCCGCCAGCATGGCCTTAAGTCGCCCGGGCTCGGCGCCCGAGAGGTCGCGCGTTTCACCCGGATCGTGGACGATGTCATAGAGCCGCCAGCGGCCGTCGCCGAGGGGAGGCATGTCGCGGACGATCTTGAAGTCGCCACGGTACAGGGCCGAGTTGCCCGAAACCTCGATCCCCAGAGGCGAGTCCGGTCCTCGGACCGGGCCGCCTCCGCCCTCCAGAACGGCCCGCAGGCTGACCCCGTCCATGGCGGGCGACTCCGGGGTCGGTCGTGCGCCGGCGAAGTCCGCAAGGGTTGGCGTCACATCGGTCACGAAGGTCAGGCCGTCAATGCGCCGGCCGGGCGCCACCCCCGGTCCGGAGACAATGAGGGGCGCGCGGATCCCGCCTTCGGAGACATAGAACTTGTAGCGTCGCCCGGGCGCGGCCAGGGCCTCGGCCCATTCGCGACCGATGTAGTTCAGGCTGCCGGGGCCGCCCAGGTCCTCAAGCCGCCAGGAGTAGCCATTGAGCCGCATCCACAGCCCCATGCCTGTCTGGTGGACCGGGTCGCTTGGCTCGGGGCCATTGTCGGAAGTCACCACGAAGAGGGTGTTGTCGAGCTCGCCCCGGGCCTCCAGACGCTGCATCAGCCGGCCGATGGCGGCGTCCGCCGCCTCGATCATCCCGGCGTAGACCTCCATGGAGCGGGCCGCCATCCGGCGTTCGTCCGCCGGCAGGGCGTCCCAGTCCCGGGCGTCCGGCGAGAAACCATCGATGGCGGCGCCCTCTGGCAGGAGACCGAGTTGCCGGGCCCTCTCGGTCCGAGCCTGGCGGAGGGCCTCCCAGCCGCCATCGAACCGGCCGCGATAGCCGTCGGAATAGCGGGCGGGCGCCTGGACCGGGATGTGCACCGCCTGCAGGGCGAGGTAGGCGAAGAAGGGCGCCCGTCCGGCGGGGGCTTCATCGATGTAGCGGGTCAGCCGGTCCACCAGCATGTCCGACGAGTAGAAGGACCCCGGCATCTTCGTCGGGCGGCCATCCTCGTACCAGGGCGCATCGGTGTAATAGGGCATGTAGGAGCGCGGGGCCCAGTTGTCGGCGCCCGAGGCGTCCAGGGCGAGGGAGCGGTCGAAGCCCTGGCCGTCAGGAAGTTCGCCTGGCCCGTGGCCCAGGTGCCACTTACCGGCCATCAGGGTCCGGTAGCCCTCGGCCCGCAGCCGCTCGGCGATGGTCAGCACTTCGGGCTCGATCCTCAGGCGGTAGCCGGGCTGGTTCCGCATCTCCGGCGGCAGGATTTCCTCGATGGTCGCCGCTCCGGCCCGATGGTTGTCCAGTCCGGTCAGCAGCATGGCCCGTGAGGGCGTGCAGAGGGGCGAGGTCCGGTAGCCGGTGAACCGCGCGCCCTGCCGCGCCAGGCGGTCGATGTTGGGGGTCCGCGCCTCTCCGCCATAGGCCCCGAGATCCATCAGGGCGACGTCATCGAACAGGATGACGACGATGTTGGGCCGGGCGGCCTTGGGGGGCGTGAGCGCTGGCGCCGCCAGCGCGCCCTGAGCTCCCAGGATCGACAGGGCGCCAGAGGCGGCGCCCGCCCACAGGGCCTGCCTCCGCCTCGGTGTCTTGCGCGCCATCCCACCCTCCTGCAGCCATCAATTGACACACGAGGTGTCACATGGTGTCCGGACAGGCAAGCCCGCCGGCCTCAGCGGTACCGGAAGACCGCGTCCTCGAGGTCGAGGTTCGGCAGGAGGTCCTTCTCGCTCCAGTAGTCCTGGGTATGGCGCCATTCCGGCTTGTCGCCGGCCTTCGGCATGAGGTGGACGCCGCGCATCAGGTAGCCGGGATTGAACTCCGTCTCGTCGATCCAGGGTCCCAGCTTCATGCCGGCGTCCTCAGGCCGGAGGGCGGGCTCGACCCGGCGCAGACCCTTCTCGTCCATGTGCTTCAGCAGGCGGGTGACGAAGTCACCCATCAGGTCGGCGCGCAGGGTCCAGCTGGCCCGGAAGTAGCCGAACACCCAGGCCAGGTTGGGCAGTCCGGTGAACATCATGCCGCGGTAGGTGACCGACTGGGACAGGTCCACGGGCCGTCCGTCCACCGAGAAGGCGATGTCCCCCAGGACGTTCAGGTTGAAGCCCGTGGCGGTGATGATGATGTCGGCCTCCAGCACCTTGCCGGACTTCAGTCGGATCCCTTCGGGAACGAAGCGGTCGATCTCGTCCGTCACCACTCCGGCCTTGCCGGCCTTCACCGCCTGGAAGAAGTCGCCGTTCGGGACGAAGGCGATGCGCTGGCGCCAGGGGTCATAGCGGGGCGTAAAGTGCTCGGCGACATAGTCGTCGCCCAGGAGGCCGCGCAGCACGCCCAGCAGCTCCTCGCGCACTTCGGCGGGCTGTTCCAGGGCGCGCCTGGTCATCTGGGCGCCGGTCTTGAGCATCGCCCGGCGGACGATCTCATGGGTCCAGGCCGGGTCGATCTCCAGCTCGCGCAGGGTCTCGGCCAGCTCGTTCCGGTTCCGCCCGGGGGTGAAGTAGGTGGGCGAGCGCTGGAGCATGGTGACATGCCCCGCCGCCTCCGCCAGGGCCGGGATCAGTGTCGCGGCCGTGGCGCCCGAACCGATGACCACGATGGGCTTTCCGGCGTAGTCCAGGTCTTCCGGCCAGGTCTGCGGGTGGACGAGGCGCCCGGCGAAGTCGTCCATGCCCGGCCACTCCGGGGTGTAGCCCTCGCTGTGCCGGTAGTAGCCCTGGCACATCCAGAGGAAGCCGTGTGGCGGAAGCGCTCGCCGGTGTCGACGTCCTCCATCTCCACCACCCACCGGCAGCCAGTCTCGGACCAGTCGGCGGTGAGCACCCGGGTGCGGTAGCGGATGTGGCGCGCGATGTCGTTCTCGTCGATCACCTCGCCCATGTAGGCCAGGATCTCTTGGGCCGTGGCGATGGGCGGGCCCCGCCAGGCCTTGAAGCGGTAGCCGAAGGTGTGGAGGTCGCTGTCGGACCGGACCCCGGGGTAGGTGTGCGTCCGCCAGGTGCCGCCGAAGCCGGCCTGGGTCTCGACGATGCGGTAGGTCTTGCCGGGCGCCTGGGTCTGGAGGTGCCAGGCCGCGCCGATGCCGGAGATGCCGGCCCCGACGATCAGGACATCGAAATGGGCTCCGTCCCTGACCTCTCTTGCCGCGCCACTGGCGCGCTCGCTCACATTCCCGTCCGACATGGCCTTCTCTCCCCGGATGCCCGCCGGTCTTGGATCGCCGGCTCAGGTCATCCGGTTCAAGTCTAAGGCCCATCGCCGCCGCAGCAAGGGGCAAGGCGCGCTCAGTAGGCGATCCTCTCGACCTTGAGGCCCTCCTTCTCAAGCAGGTCCTGGACGCTGTTCTCGCCCGCCAGATGGCCTGCGCCGACGGCGACGAACACGACGCCGGGGCGGTCCATCCGGGACTTCAGCTCGGCCGCCCAGCGGATGTTGCGCTCGGTCAGCAGGAGCCGGATCGTTTCCGGAGTGTCCTTCATCTCGGCGTTCATCAGCCTGCCGGCGCCGTCGGCGTCTCCGCGGGCCCAGTGATCGATCATCTGCGACATGACCGCGATCCCCTCTTCGCGGCGATGGATGATGTCGTGGATCCCAGCCATCTGCTCGGCCTCCGGAATCGAGTCCAGGATGGTGAACTGCTCCTTCGGGGTCTCGAAGGCGGTGATGGTCTTGCGGGCCTTGCGGGCGGCCTTGGTGAGGACTTCCTCTGCACCCGCCTTGGGATCGAGGCCCGCCTGGACGGACATCAGGACAGAGGCCTGGACGCCGATGAACCAGGGCTCCAGGGGCTCCAGCTGCTCCGCCGGCAGGCCCAGGCTCTTCAGGGCCTTCACATAGGCCGCGTGATCCTCCGGCGAGAGCCGCTGGGACATGGTCCGGCCGTTCGGATCGACCGCGAGCTGCATGATGAGGGGGGCCAGCTGGGCCGGGTCGTCAACCGGCAGCAACTCCATCTTCAGTTCGTCCGACGCCTTGAAGGCGTCGGCGACGGCCTCGTCGAACCATTCGAGGCCTCCGGGCAGAAGGTGGACGGTGCCGAACAGGTAGATCGTGGTGTCGGCGTCGCGAACCACCCACAGGGCGGGATCGGCGTCGCGCGGCTTGGCGAGGGCGGGCGCCGCGGCGAGGCTGAGGGCGGCGGCGAGGGCGGCGAGTCGCCCGAGGCGGCGGGTCTTCATGGACGTGTCTCCGGGGGAAGGGGGGATCAGAACAGCCGCCAGAGCTTGACGGCGGTATAGTAGAGGGCGGTCGAGCCCACGATGAACAGGAACAGGATCGACAGGTTCACCTGAGGCGCATGGCCAAGGTGGGCCAGGAAGGCCCAGGGAACGCCGACGACGAGTCCGACGTGCAGGCCGACGGTGTTGGCCCAGAGGTTGTCCTGAACCTCGACCTCGTCGACCCAGCGGTAGAACCAGACGGAGAAGCCGGCGATCAGCAGGGCCCCTGCCGCCGCCAGCCCCCAGGCGCTCTCAAGCGTGAGCTTCAGCACGCCTTCCTCGGCCATTCCCATGCTCACGCCGACCGCGACGCCAAGCAGAAGGCTGAAGACGAATATGGCGGCGTAGATCCGCCGGCGGCGGAGGGCGCGCGCCTCGCCGGCGGGGCGGCCGGCCTCAGGGCTCAAAGGGGTTTCGGTGGCGTTCATGGCTTTGTCTCCGGGGGACCTCAGTCCCGGGGTGGATCGGCGAACACCTGCTCGACCGAGAGGTCGAAGAGGCGCGCAATACGGAAGGCGAGGCTGAGCGAGGGGTCGTGTTTCCCGGTCTCGATGGCGTTGACCGCCTGCCGGGAGACGTCGAGGCGGCCGGCCAGTTCGGCCTGGCTCCAGCCGCGCTCCGCCCTGAGGAGTCTCAATCGATTGTGCATGTCACCCTATCTGATGTCAGGTTGCCCTGACATAATGTCACCCTAACCTGACCATGTCAAGTGAACCTGACATACCCGCAGGTCTGGCTTGTAGCGGTCCCTACAATCCCAATCATGTAGCGAGCGCTACATGGAGGTGTCGATGTTCGCCCAGCTCTATCCGGTGCTTCCCATCGTGGCCGCCGCCCTCTTCCTGGCCGCCATCGCCGCGCCGGTCCTTGCGCCTCGCCGGGTTGTCGATCCGGCCCGCCTCTGGCCCCTGCCGCTGGCGGCGTCAGTCCTGTTCCTGGGCTGGACCCTGCACGCCGTGGCCGCCGGCGGGCTGGCCGGCGTCTGGGACGCTCATGTCCGGAGCGCCTGGGGCAACCAGGTCTGGTTCGACCTTCTCATGGCCGTCGGTCTGGCCTGGGGCCTTCTTCTGCCCCGCATCCAACGCGCAGGGATGCGTCCGGTTCCCTGGCTCATCGCCGTAGCGACCACGGGTTGCATCGGCCTCTACCTGATGCTGTCCCGATGCCTCTTCCTGGAGTCCCGGCGATCGGACCCCGCCTGACCCGGCCCGGGAAAGCCGAGCCTCAGGCGACCGCTTCGTCCTGATCGTCCTTCAACTTCACAAAGAGTGTCTTGCCCATCACAAAGGACATCTCGATCCGTGCGGCATCTGTATCCAGGAAGGCGTCTCCGACCCGGCGCGGTCCATCGCCGAAGGGCCAGAGGTAGTCGTCAAAGAGGATCCAGCCGCCGGCCCGGACCTTGGGAATCCAGAGTCGGGCGTCCAGGTCGACGGCCTCATAGGCGTGATTGCCATCGATGTGCAGGAGGGCGATCGATCCCTCGTAGCGGGTCGCGCCGAAGGTCTCCGTCTGGGTTTGGAAACCGGGGGTGTAGAGGCTGAAGGCCTTGCCGGACGGTGCGCGGATGTAGTTAAGGTCGCCCATGGCCAGGGGCGCCAGGTTGGCCTCGAAGATCCTCACCATGGAGTCAGGGTCGACCGTGGGGATGGCGCCGTCGAGGACCGGGACCCCCTGAACCCAGTTCTCGGCCGCCCAAGGATCAATGCAGAGGACAGGCCCGACGCCATACAGGCGTCCGAGCAGCAGGAGCAGGGCCGCGCTGCGGCCCCACCAACTGCCGATCTCGACAATGTCGCCCTTGGGCGCATGCCGCATCACTTCGATAAGGGCCTCTATCTTGTCGAGATCCGTCATGCCGGGGACGTTCTCGACGAGGCGGACAAGCCCGGCCCTGTGAATGGCGCTGATGCGGGGTCGACCGAATTCGAGGCGGAACCAGTCCTGCCCCTCCGCCATGCGGGCGTCTTCGAGGCGCTTTCGATAGTCCGCGATCACCTCCTGATCCGCCTGGGCTTCGATCAGGTCCACACCTGGCGCCAGACCTGGCAGAAGGTCACGCAGGACTCTTCCGACGGCAGGGTGGCAAGTCCAGATCCGGGAGACGCCCCGGGCGGAAATCACCTCGGCGAGCGCGAGTCCGAACCCGTCCTCATGAACATAAGGGAGCTGGATCCAGTCTGAGTAGGCTCCGGCACTGGGATCATAGGACAGAGACGAAGCGCCAAGGAGGGCGCCGCCTGAAGCGGCGGTCTGCCGGGCGAACCGCAGGGCTTCCGCCATGCCTGATGGGAAGACCAGGGTCAGGCCGTTTTCGGGCGAGTCGTCCACGCGGCCGGGCAGGAGTTCGGATGTCGACACGAGGTCACCGCAGTTGGAGATAGCCAGCCTGACAGTCGCAAGACTATGGTTAACGCATGTTTAGGGGATTCGACGACGACTGAGCCCCCTCGGGACCCAAGGTCTCCGTTGCTCGGAAGGAGGGGGCTCCAATGACTCTCGATCTGGCCGTTTCGCTGATCCGGGGCCGGAATCCGGAGGCGGCTGTCCCCATTCTCTCGGATATCGTCGCGTCGGCCACTCCGGACCTCGAGCCGCGCTACTGGCTGGCCTCCGCCCTCCTCGGGTCAGGACGGCTGGCCGAGCACCGGCTGGCCCTGACGGATGCCAGGAACCTTCACGCCTTACGGATCCTGGAACACAACGGCGTCGACATCCCTAAACTGAAGCAGGACAGGGTCTACGCGTTCGAGACCGGCAATCTCTTCTACTCGGCAAATGTCATGTCGGCTGCGACGCTCGCCTACAGTTTCGCGATTGACCTGGATGATCCGAAAGTCCGCCCCCTGATCCAGTATGGCCTGTCCCTGCAGCATCAGGGCCGTGTCCCGGAGGCGCTGGACGTCTTCCGTCTGTGCGGCGACCTGTTCGACGATCCGAACATCTCCCAGTTCCTTCTGTTTCCCACCTTTCACGCCCCAGGTCGTGGCGAGCTCGTGAAGCGACAGACCAGCGACTGGGCGCGCCGCACGGCGGGCATTCTCAAGGCTCGGCCGTTCTCCCTCGGCAACTCTCGCGAGACTGACCGGAAGATCCGGATCGGTTACGTCGCCCCTGCGATCTCCGGAATACAGCTGGCCCAGTTCTTTCTTCCCGTCCTCGAGTCTCACGATCAGGATAAATTCGAGATCTTCGTTTATGTTCAAGGCATAAATTCAGACTCGAACACAATCAATCATGTGAACATGATCGATTGTAGCCAATTCGATTCATTTGAAATGGCGGAGAGAATTAATAAAGATAAGATAGATATCATTATTGAACTTTGGGGACACACAGCCGGAAGCCGGATCGAGGCGCTTCTGTTCAAGCCGGCGCCAATACAGTGCCAATGGATCAATTTTGTATTTACCACTGGAATAAGGGAGGTTGATTTCGTTCTCCATCCGGATGGCCTTGTCTCAGGAGAGGAGCAGGATCTTTACGTCGAGAAGATCTGGGAAATCGGCCCGATCACGGCCCCCTTCCGTCCGCTCCCGGCCAGGCCTGAAGTGGCGACAACCCCCGCCCTGCAGAAGGGCTATGTGACCTACGGGTGCTTCAACAATCCCATCAAGCTTTCCGATGAGACCATCGCCGCATGGTCGGCGATCCTTTTTGAGAGGCCGGCCGACCGGCTGGTGCTCAAGTACAAGTACTTCGAGGATCCGGCCCTGCGCCGGGCCACCCAGGCCCGGTTCGCCGCTTTTGGCGTGGACCCTGGCCAGCTCGAATTCCGGGCGCACAGTACGGGCCCACAATACCTTCAGGAGTTCCAGGACATCGACCTGGCGCTCGACCCGTCGCCGTGTCCCGGCGGGACCACTTCCCTGGACGCCATCTCCAATGGCGTTCCGGTCCTGACGCTCCGGGGTGCGGACTTCTACGCCCGGATCGGAATCTACGCCGTCCTTCCCTGTGGATTGCCGGAGTTGGTGGCGGATAGCTGGCCGGACTATGTCGTGCGGGCGCTCGAGCTGACCTCGGACTACCAGGCGCTCGACGCCCTTCGGCAGCGCGTCAGGCCCGGCTTTGAGGCTTCACCCTACCGGGACGAGGCCGGCTTCACCCGCAGGCTGGAAGCGGAGTATCGTCGCATGTTCGAACAGTGGGCCAACGCAGCTTCCGGCTGAACCCCCGCCCGCATTCGCCGCTCTGCAGCCCCGCCGCGCGACCTCGGTTTCATATTTGGTTAACCCTGTCGCTGGACAGTGATGCTGGAATTCACGCGGGCACCGAGAGGCCGAATTGGTTCTTGCCGCAACTTTGACCAACCTGGCTCCGACGGCGTCGCGCCTTCCCGTCTCCCGCCCCCGGCTGCCCGCAGTTCAGGCTCTCCTGCCCTGGCTCTCGCAAATCGACGCCAATCGTTGGTACTCGAATTTCGGGCCCCTTCTCCGGGGCTTCGAAGATCGCCTCGCCGGCAGGTTCGCTGGGCCTACCCGGGTTGTCACAATGGTCAACGCCACCCAGGGCCTGAGCCTGACCCTGCGGGCGCTGGGTGCAGGGGAGGGCGGGCTTTGCGCCATGCCCGCCTGGACCTTTGTCGCCAGCGCCCATGCGGTGACAGAGGCAGGGCTCACCCCATGGTTCCTGGATGTCGACCCGGAGACCTCGATGCTCGATCCGGAAAGGGTCAAGGCGGAGCTTCGCCGCGCGCCCGGCGCCGTTGAGGCCGTCCTCCTGGTTGCTCCGTTCGGTCAAATGCCAGACGTCGACGCCTGGCTGGCGTTCCAGGCGGAGACGGGCGTCCCTGTCCTGATCGACGCGGCGGCGGCCTTTGATCAGGCGAGGGATGCGAGACTGCCCCTCGTGGTGAGCCTCCATGCGACCAAGGCCCTCGGCATCGGAGAGGGCGGCTTCCTCGCCACGGAAGACGGCGCATTGGCGGACCGGGTCCGGGAACTCACGACCTACGGTTTCCGGGGAGACCGGAACGCCCGGGGCCTCGCAACCAACGCGAAGCTTTCCGAGTATTCCGCAGCGGTCGGACACGCCGCTCTGGACGCATGGGAGGCCGACCGGCGCAGCTTCCAGAGGGTCGGCCAGCGCATGCGCCTCAGCCTCGCCCTCGAGCCGGGGATCCTCTTCCAGCGGGGCTGGAGTTTACAGTGGGTGACCAGTGTCTGCGTCGTCCAGCTTCCAGGTCCCTGGGCGGCGCCTGCAGCGGAAGCCCTCGAAACGCTTGGAATCGAAACCCGGGCGTGGTGGGGGCGCGGCTGTCACGCCTCGGACGCCTTCCGCGACTGTCCCAGGGGGGACCTGTCCCATACCGAAGATCTCGCTCGCTCCAGCCTCGGATTACCCTTTGCATCCGATATGGATGACCACGAGGTAGACCGGGTTTGCGGCGGCCTGAGGAGGATCATCACATGTCTCTGAGCACACCCGCCCTCCGGTCCTCGCCGACAGAACCCCTGAATCCCGCAATCGCGGCCCTCGAGGCCGGGGGCGCCTATCTGTTTCCCGAGGCGCTGGACCCCGTGGCCGCGCAACGCCTGCTGCAGAGCATACGGGACGATCGGGACTTCGATCACCGTCTCTTCCTCAGTGAAGCGGAGTTCGACGCCAATCCCCTGTACACCGGGGTCAGTCCCCGGCCCGGTCGTAACCTGCTGGACCGGTTCAGCGACCAGGTCGGATTCGTGGAAGACTCTCCGGCCATCCGCGAGGCCGTCGGCGCCGTGCTGGGTGAGGACTTCGTGATCCTCAACCGCAAGATTGTCTGTGGCGTTCCGCAGAGCTCTGTCCCCGAGTGGCTCAGGAAGCGAATCCTTGGAAACCCCGTCAATAACCTGGGTCCCTATGTCCGGCCGGAGTACAGGGATGTCACCTACTTCTACGGGATCGACTTCCACCAGGACCTGATCGACTACCCAGACCGCCCTGCGGATTTCCTGACCCTCTACATCTACCTTCACAAGGTCACGGAGGTGGACGCGCCGCTCTTCCTGCTCGAAGGGACCCACAGGTTCGGCGGGACGATCTTTCCTCACCAACTGGTCCGCAGGGAAGGCGGTCTTTGGACCTATGGCGACGGGCGAGATCAGGAGATGACCGCCCGGCAGATCATCCTGACAGGCGACGCCGGCTTCGCCGCCATGTGGCATGCCTGCACCCTGCACGGGACCCAGCCGGACGCTGCGGACCACGAGCGCATTTCCCTTCGCTACCTGCTCGCCCGCGGAAGCCGCCGGGCCGGGATCGACCTTGTCAATGCGCAGCTGAAGGGGCCGCTCAGCCTGGAGGCGACACGCAGGGACCTTGCAAACGACGGCAGCTCCGCCATCCGGTCCAATACCGTCAACACCGCCTGATCCCGCCTCAGCGGCGATCCGCCAACCAGCTGTGGACGGTGCGGTTCACCAGGGCCTCGGCGTCGTGCTGCACGAAGTGGTCGGCGTCGGGGATCATCAGCAGGGTCGTATCCCGGGCCACGTGGTCCCAGGTCCCGGCGTGGCCGGCCGCCGCCAGGGCCTTGTCCTGCATCCCGTGGATGACCAGGACCGGCGCCTGGATGGGAGGGAGGTCCTGCGCGGTGACGGCCGGCGCGCCATCCCCTCCCGAAGGGTAGTTGGCCCGGTAATAGTTCAGCATCCCCGCCAGGCTGGAGCGCCGGAAGGCCTCGACATACCCGCTCCGCTCCGCCGGTTCCTTCACCCAGCCGGCCAGGCCCTCGGCGGTGAGGTGTTTCTCGAACCCCGGGGTCTGGAAGTCGCGTGCGTACTGGCTGTTCTTCTGCTGCTCGGTGTTGCCGGCCATCTCCCGGCCGAAGCCGGTGGGATGGGGCACGCTCATGATGACCAGCCGGCTGACCAGGTCGGGCCGGTGAATGGCCACCTGCCAGGCGATGGCTGCGCCCCAGTCGTGGCCCACCACGATGGCGTCCACTACCCCCTCTGCGGCGATGACGGCGGCCACGTCGCCGATCAGGTGGGGCATGGCGTAGGCGTCCACCCCCTCCGGCTTGTCCGAGAGGTTGTAGCCGCGCCCGTCGAGGGCGGCGGTGCGGTAGCCCGCCGCCTGCAGGGCGCCCATCAGGGGCTTCCATGTGGCCCAGTAATCCGGGAACCCATGGATCATCACCACCAGCGGGCCCTCGCCCCCGACCACGTAGTGGATCTTCACCCCGCCGTTCTCGGCATAGCGGTCCTGAAGGGCCTCGGATTGGGGATTGCGGCTCATGTCGGTTCTCCCGTGGAGGTTTTCCCGTACACCGTAAGTGATCCCGACGGGGTGGACAAGCGCGCCGCCCCGCCTTCTGGACAGGCCGGCGACAGGCCGTAACATGGGGCCCTGAGGGTTTTGGCGTCCGCGTCGCCAGGGGTCCGCCAGGGGGAAGCCATGTCCAGGATCACCGTCTGTCTCGCCGTCGCCGCCGTGCTTGCGTCGGCCTCCGGGGCCGTAGAGGCCGCCACCCTGGTGGTGACGCCCGGCCCCGACGCCCAGGAACGTCTCCAGACCGCCCTCCTCGATGCCAGGCCTGGCGACACCGTGCAGATCGCCGCCGGCCGCTTTGACCTGACCGACGGCCTGTCCCTAGACGTAGACGGGGTCACGGTCGCCGGCGCCGGACCGGACGCCACCGTCCTGTCCTTCAAGGGCCAGAAGGGGGCGGGCGAGGGCCTTCTCATCACCTCCGACCGGGTCACGGTGAAGGACCTGGCGGTGGAGGACACCCGCGGCGACGGGATCAAGTCCAAGGGCGCCGACGACATCCGCTACCTCAACCTGCGGGTCGAGTGGACCGGCGGTCCGAAGGAGACCAACGGCGCCTACGGGGTCTATCCGGTCTCCTCCCAGAGGGTGCTGATTGACGGAGTGCTGGTGCGCGGCGCCTCCGACGCCGGCGTCTATGTCGGTCAGTCCAGGTACATCATCGTCCGCAACAGCCGGGCGGAGTTCAACGTCGCCGGGATCGAGATCGAGAACTCCATGTTCGCCGACGTCCACGACAACGTCGCCACCCGCAACACCGCCGGGATCCTGGTGTTCGACCTGCCCAACCTGCCGCAGATGGGCGGGCACTCGACCCGGGTCTTCCGCAACCGGATTGCGGACAACGACACGCCCAACTTCGCCCCCAAGGGCAACATCGTCGCCAGCGTGCCCAACGGGACGGGGGTGATGGTCATGGCCAACCGTAACGTCCATGTCTTCGACAACGCGATTTCCGGCAACCAGAGCGCCGGGGTCATGCTGGTGAGTTACACCCAGGCCTTCAATGACCCGACGTACAATCCTCTGCCGCGCGACATCGTCGTCCGCGACAACCGATTGGGTCGCAACGGCTGGGATCCGAAGTTCCCCGGCGGCCCGGAGATCGCCAAGGCCCTGGGCGGGCCCCTGCCGCCCCTGGTCTGGGACGGCGTGCGCGCCGCCGGCGGCAAGCCCGCAGAGGTAAAGGTGCGCCTGGCCGACGGACCGGTCCTGAACCTGAACCTCCCGGGCCCGGGCCAGGTCGACGCCGCCGCCCCGACCGTGAGCGCCAGCGTCATCGACGCCACCTTCGCCGAGCCCCCTGCGGTCAGCCTTGAGCCCGCCCGCCCGTGAGGCGAGGCCTGCTCCCGCCGGCCATCCTGCTCGCCACTCTGGCGGGCCTGGGCGCCGCCGCCCCCCAGCCCGGGGTGAACCTCGACCTCGTGCTGGCCGACGCACCCGCCCCGCGCCTGTCTGACTATCGCCTCTTCCTGGACGCCGGCGCCGACCGGCCCAACGGCCGGGTGGCGCCCTACGACCTGGTCACGCCCCTGTTCACCGACCATGCGGAAAAGGACCGCTTCGTTTTCACCCCGCACGGCCGGCGGATCGGCTACACGGCGACGGGCGTCCTCGACTTCCCGGCGGGCGCCGTCCTGGTGAAGACCTTCGCCTATCCCGCCGACCTGCGGCGCCCTGACCACGACGTGCGCAAGGTCGAGACCCGCCTTCTGATCCGGAAGGCCTTGGGCTGGACGGCCCAGACCTATGTCTGGAATGCGGAGGGGACCGAGGCCGTCCTGAAGCGCGCCGGAGCCCGCGTGCCGGTCCGATTCACCGACCCTGGGGGCCGGGAGGTCGCCCTCGACTACGCCGTGCCTAACCAGAACCAGTGCAAGACCTGCCATCAGGTCGAAGGCGCGGTCTCCCCTATTGGCCCCAAGGCCTGGAACCTGAACCACGAGGTGGCCCAGGCCGGCGGCGGCCGCGCCAATCTGCTCGCCCTTTGGAGCCGGGCTGGCCTTCTGGAGGGCGCGCCTGCCCCGGAGGCCCTGCCCCGCCTCGCCGCCTGGAACGATGCAGCCCAGCCCCTGGAGGCCCGCGCCCGGGCCTACCTCGACGTCAACTGTGGCCACTGTCACAGCCCGGCGGGCTCGGCGAGCAATTCAGGCCTCTTCCTGACGGCGGACGAGACCCGGCCCGCCGCCCTGGGCGTTGGCAAGCCGCCGGTGGCCGCCGGCCGGGGCTCGGGCGGCCTCTCGGTGGCCATCGACCCCGGCCACCCCGAGCGCTCCATCCTGGCCTTCCGCATGGCCTCCGGCGAGCCCGGCGTCATGATGCCTGAACTGGGACGCACCCTGGTCCACGAGGAGGGGGTCGAGCTGGTCCAGGCCTGGATCTCCAGCATGCCCCCAGCTCGGCGCCCCGGCGACTGAAGGGTCGCAGACCCCCTCAGTCGGCTTCGCCGCCAGCTCCCCCTTGGGGGAGCAATTGAGCGCTCTCATTCCTCCCCCCAGGGGGAGGTGGACCGGGTGCAGCCCCGGGCCGGAGGGGTGCGGCGCCTCCTCCAGTATCTGTATGCGGCGGCGGAGGTTTGCGCCTAGACTGGCGCCGCTGTTGGGGGGCGGCCGATCATGACGACCAATGCGATCCAGTGGGGCGTCTTCGCCGTCCTGACCGGGCTGATGGCCCTGGCGACCTGGTGGCAGGTGCGCCGCATGGGCGGGCGCTCCACGGACAGCAACAGCGAGTTCTTCCTGGCGGGGCGGAACCTGTCCTGGCCATTCGTGGCCGGCTCCATCACCCTGACCAACCTGTCCACAGACCAGCTGGTGGGCATGAACGGCAACCAGATGCTGCTGCTCGCCTGGTGGGAGCTGGCGGCCGTTGCGGGCCTGGCGATCCTGGCCTTCGTCTTCCTGCCCATCTACTACCGTAACAACTGCACCACCACGACCGAGCTGCTTGAGCGGAAGTACGGGTCCAAGGGGCTGAGGGCGACCGTCTCGCTGCTGTTCCTGCTGGGGAATGTCTTCATCTACCTGCCGATCATGACCTATACGGGGGCCCTCTTCCTCTCGACCATGATCGCGAACAGCCCGCCCCTGATGGTGCTGGCCGGCGGCATTGCAGCGGTGGGGGCGGCCTACACCGTCCTGGGGGGCCTTCGGGCCGTGGCGGTCTATGACACCCTCGCCGGCGTGGGCGTCCTGGGCATGGCGGCGGCGGTGACGGTGCTGGCCCTGGCGGCCATCAACTTCGACTTCTCCGGCATACCGCCCGAGCGGCTCACCATGATCGGCGGGCCGGAGAGCCCCATTCCCTGGCCGACCCTGCTGACCGGAATGCTCTTCATCCAGATGTTCTACTGGTCCACCAACCAGACCATCACCCAGAGGGCCATGGCGGCTCCGACCCTGCGCGAGGGCCAGAAGGGGGTGATTGCGGCCATGGTCATCCGCCTGCTCTTCGTGCCAGCCATCGTCGTGGTGCCCGGGGTCTGCGCCTACAAGCTGTTCGGCGACATCGGCGACGCCACCTATGGCCGTGTGGTGGCCGAGGTCATGCCCTCCTGGCTGTCGGGCGCCTTCGCCGCCTTCATGGCCGCCGCCGTCCTGACCAGCTACACCTCGGTTCTGAACTCGTCGGTCACCCTCTATGTCTGCGACCTGCACGAGCCCTACATCGCCCCGAAGCCGGACGTGAAGCGGCTGAACACCATGATCTCGCTGGTGTTCATGGCGGTGTCGATCGCCCTGGTCCCGGTCTATTCAGGCGCCGTCTCGATCATCAACCTGGTGCAGCAGCTGAATGGTCTGCTCTCGATGCCCATCCTGTCCGCCTTCATCCTGGGGCTGGTCTTCCGCAACGTGGACGCCCGCGCCGCCATGACCGCCGTGGTGTTCGGCGTTGGCCTCTACGCCGTCTTCACCTTCGTCTGGACGCCGGTCCACTACATCCACCTGATGCTGGTGACCCTGATCGCCTGCCTCGGCTTGGGCCTGGCCGTGAACCGCTGGGTCTTCGGTCGCCGCGCGGAGCTGGGGACGTTCGGACGGGCCTGAGCGGGCGTCGAGTCCGACCCTGTTCGAGACGGTTGACGTCGGCGTGTTCGACCACCACCTAGACCGGGGTCCCCGGGTCCCTCTGGCTGCATGCGGTTCGACGTGCAGCGATGTCGGTGGAGTTTCAATCCATCTGATACGCCCGGAGTGTCTGGTACATGTTGGAAACCCTTTTCTTTGCCGAGTTTCTCGGCCAGGCGGCCTGGATTTGGTACGCCTTCATTCTCGCCGTCGTGGCGCTGCTCACCTTCGATCTGGGGGTCGTCAACAAGGCCGGCAGAGAAATCGGCGTGCGCGAGTCGCTGACCATGAGCGGGTTCTACATCGGCATTGGGCTCGCCTTCTCCGGGGTCATCTGGTTACTTTACAACAATAGCTATCCGGGCGTTTCCATCGACCCTCAACTCCTTGAGGTCACCGGGGCTGAACGCGCCTGGACCGCGGTTCAACTCTACCTCACGGGTTTCGCGATCGAGAAGACGCTGGCGATGGACAATGTCTTCGTCATCTCGATGGTGTTCACCTACCTCGCCATTCCCCGCATGTATCAGCACCGGGTGCTGTTCTGGGGCATTATCGGCGTGATCGTGCTGCGGGCGTTGATGATTGGACTCGGCGCCGCCCTTGTCAGCCAGTTCTCCTGGATCCTCTACATCTTCGCCGTCTTCCTGATCGGCACCGGGATCTTGATGTTCCGCAAGGGCGGCGAGGAGCTCGAGATGGCGGACAGTAAGATCCTGCTATGGCTGAAGGAGCGGATGAATGTGACGCCTGAGCTGCATGGCAACAAATTCAGCGTCAAACTGCCCGATCCCAAGACCGGCAAGATGCGCTGGTTCGCCACCCCGCTCCTGCTCGCGCTGATGTTCGTGGAGATCGTGGACCTCGTGTTCGCCATCGACAGTGTGCCAGCCATCTTCGCCATCACGTCGGACGCCTACATCGTCTACACCTCCAACATCTTCGCCATCCTGGGCCTGCGGGCTCTATTCTTCGCACTCGCGGCGATGGTTCACCGGTTCCGCTACCTGAAGTACGCCCTCGCTATGACGCTGGTCTTCATCGGAGCCAAGATCTTCCTTGGCGACATCTTCCCTGGCGGGAAATTCCCGCCCGCCTGGTCCCTCAGCATCACCTTGGGCCTCATCTCGGGCGGGGTGCTGTTCTCCCTTTGGAAGACGCGCAAGGGCGTGGAGGCCTCCGCCTAGGTGAGCCCGGAGGGTGCCGCGCGACTGTCTCCTAGGACGGATCCGACAACGGGCGCTGGACTTCCTGACCTGTTCGCGTCTATGCCGCGAAGGGCGATGAGCGGGGTGGCCTGATGAAGTGGTGGTTCGGATCCGCGCTGTGGATGCGCATCCTGTTCGGCATGGCTCTCGGCGTCGCGGTGGGTTTCGTGCTCCGGCCCGGCGGTCTCGCCATGGCCGCGGGCGTCGATGTGCAGGCTGTGGACGCCGGTCTCAAGCTGATCGGCGACGCCTTCATCCGACTGATCCGGATGCTCGCCGTGCCCCTGATCTTCGTTTCGGTGACGGCGGCGGTGGTCTCGATCGCCGACCTCTCCAAACTCGGCAAGAGCGGCGCCCGGGTTGCAGCCCTCTACATTCCCTCAGGTCTCATGGCCGCCACGCTTGGCCTTGGGCTCGCCCTCTGGCTGAAGCCAGGGGTCGGATCGGCGCCGCCGGCGGGCATCATTCCGCCGGAACCGCGCGCCCCGCCCACTGCGCAGGAACTGCTCTTCCAGTTCATTCCGGCCAACCCGGTGCAGGCGCTGGCCAACGGCGACATGCTGAGCGTCATCGTCTTCGCCATCCTGTTCGGGGTCGGCATCCTTGGCGCCGGCGCTGCGGCCAAGCCGGTCGCCGACGCCATCGAGGGTGCGTCCCACGTCTTCATCAAGCTTGTGGGTTACGTGATGGAGCTTGCGCCTCTTGGCGCCTTCGCACTGATGGCCTGGGTGGTGGCTCTGATGGGTGTGGAGGCGCTGGTGCGCCTGGGCGCACTTGTCGCGGTCCTCTATTTCGGCTGTCTCATCTACGGCGTGATTGTCTACGGGGGGTTCGTACGCTTTGGTCTCGGCCTTCCGGTCCTGCCCTTCTATCGTGGGATGAGCGAGGCGATGGCGGTGGCCTATTCGACCTCGTCCTCGGCCGCGACCCTGCCGGTCACCATGCGCGCCATGGTCGATAAGCTCGGAATCTCCCGGCGCATGTCGGCCTTCGTCGCCTCTCTGGGCGCGACCGTGAACATGGACGGGTCGGCCATGTACATGGTGATCCTGACCGTATTCGGGGCCCAGCTCTTCGGCGTGGAGCTCACAACGCCTCAGATGATCTCCATCGTTGTCACCTCTTCGATCGGGGCGATGGGGCTGGCCGGCATTCCGGGCGGATCGTTGGTGTTCATTCCGGCGGTGCTGGGGATCGCCGGCGTGCCGCTGGAGGTCATTGGCATCGTGCTTGGGGTTGACCGGCTCATGGACATGATGCGGACGGTGGTGAACGTAGTGGGCGACGCGGTGGCGGCTGTCGCGGTGGCGAAGTGGGAGGGTGAACTCGACGAGGACGCCTATCTCGCCAATCGAGCCCCCGTGATCTCTGAGGATGCGACATGAGCGACAGTTCCGGATCTCAGCCTGCGGCGTCTGTCGAGCCCGAGGTCGATCCCAAGCGGATGCGGTCGGTGGTCGCCGCCTCGGCGGCCGGCACCGTGTTCGAATGGTACGACTTTTTCATCTTCGCGATCCTGACCTCGATCATCTCGCGCCACTTCTACGCCGGCCTGCCGGACGCCCAGGCGTTCATCTTCACCCTTCTGACCTTTGCGGTCGGCTTCGTTGTGCGACCGCTCGGGGCCCTGATCTTCGGCAAGATGGGGGATACGAAGGGGCGCAAAGGCACCTTCCTGATCACCATCACGATGATGGGCCTGGCGACAGTCGCCATCGGACTGCTCCCGGACTACGCCTGGCTTGAGACAAACGTCGGCCCCGGCGCCGGAGTCATCGCGCCCATCCTCCTCGTGCTGTGCCGGATCCTGCAGGGCTTCGCGCTGGGGGGCGAGTACGGCGGGGCGGTGATCTACGTCGCCGAGCATGCGCCCGCCTCGAAGCGCGGCTATCACACGAGCTGGATCCAGACCTCCGCCGCGCTCGGCCTGCTTGCGGCGCTGGGCGTGACCCTCCTCACGCGCTCCCTGATGGGCGAGGAGGCGTTCCGGGACTGGGGATGGCGGGTGCCTTTCCTGGTGTCCTTCGGGCTGCTGGTCGTCTCGCTCTGGATCCGTTTGTCCCTGGAGGAGAGCCCGGCGTTCAAGCGGATGCAGTCCGAAGGCAAGGCGTCCAAGGCGATCTACGTGGAAAGCTTCATGCGCTGGAACACGCTCAAGATCGTGCTCCTCGCCCTCTTTTCGATCATGATGGCCCAGGGCGTCGTCTGGTATACGGGGAACTTCTACACCCAGTTCTTCCTTGAGCGGCTGCTCAAGCTGCCCGCCATCGACGTGAACATCCTGATGATCGGCGTCACAAGCGTGTCGGCGGTCCTCTACGTGTTCTTCGGCTGGCTCAGCGACAAGGTCGGCCGCAAGCCCGTGATGGCCTTCGGCATGGGCCTGATGCTGGTCGCCTACTTCCCGGGCTTCCATCTGCTGACCCAGTCGGCCAACCCCCAGCTCGCCCGCGCCCAGCAGGCCGCGCCGGTGGTCGTGGTGGCCGACCCTGCCTCCTGCAGCCTGCAGCTCGACCTGACCGGCGGCGCCGCCCAGTTCGGACGCGCGTGCGACATCCTGAAGGGCGTCCTGGCCAACAACGGGGTCAACTATCGCAACGAGGCGGCCCCCCCCGGAACCCTCGCCTCGGTGCGGGTCGGCGATCAGGTGGTCCAGGGTGTGGACGCCTCGGGCGCCGCGCCGAGCGAGGTCAAAGCCGCGCGGGCCGAGCTGGAGACGCGCCTGAAAGCTGTCCTCGCCGCCCAGGGCTATCCGACGACGGCGGCCGAGGCCGAGATCGACTGGCCGGTCCTCTTTGCGGTGATGGTCACCTTCATCGTCGCCGCCACCGCCCTGTACGGCCCGCTGGCCGCCTGCCTGGTCGAGCTCTTCCCGACGCGCATTCGCTACACCGCCATGAGCGTTCCCTATCACGTCGGCACCGGGTGGTTCGGCGGGCTGCAGCCGGCGATCTCCTTCGCCATCGTCACGGCGGTCGGAGACATCTATGCGGGCCTGTGGTTCCCCTTCATCGTGACGGCGGTCGCGCTGGTGCTGACGCTTCTGCTGCTGCCCGAAACGCGACACCGGGCCCTGGTCGACTGAGGTCCGCGGGCCGAGCCGGTCCTCCGGATCGGCCTCGTCACCAGGTCCACGGGGTTGCAGGGCCCGGGGGAGGGGCCCATTTGCCCTTCATGGTCGTTCCCGCCAATCCAGTCGTGCATGCAGAGATCCCGGTGACCAACATGGACCGGGCCCTCAGGTTCTACTCCGGGGTCCTGGGGCTGGAGTTCGAACGGCGGAAGGTGGATGGCTATGACATGGCCTTTGCGACCCGGTGGGCGGGCGCGACCGGCGCCAGCCTCGCCCTTGCCTGCGGTGACGTCTACGTCCCTGGAAAGTCGGGCCCGATCCTCTATCTGGATGTCGCTGACATCGACGCCGTGCTGGCCCGGGCCGAGGCTGCGGGCGGACGGATCCTCTACCCGAAGACCCATGCCGGAGAGGCGGGCTTCATCGCCGAGATCGAGGACAGCGAGGGCAATCGCATGGGGTTGTCGGCGGAGGCGGGCTGATCATCCGGCCCGCTCAGGCGGGCTGGTTCCGGGCGTCAGTCGACGGGAAGGCGAGTCTCAAGCCCATCCTCAGGTCGTCGGGTCTCGAAGTCAAAGACAGCGAGGCTCCGGCGCAAGGGCGAGGCCGTGACGCCTTCGGACGCCAGCCGGGCCGCCTGGAACTCCACGCCCCCAGGAAACTTCGGATTAAGGAAGCCGCCCGTCTTCAGCACGCGCCACCAGGGGGTGAGTTGCGCCAGGTCCTCCCCGTGATGGCGCCTCTCTTCAGCCGCTCTGGCGGCCATGTTCAGGAAGATCGCTGTTGAGACCGGGCAGGCGACGGCGACCTGATGGCGGCGCGCGAGCGCCGAGCGAAGGTCCGACAGGGTGATCAGTTCGCCCGGTTGTAAGCGTCGGACCAGTGAATCCACTTCCGCGGGACTGGACACCACCATGGCCCCGCCGTTGGCCTCACGGTAGCCGGGGGCCCCGGGGGGGATGTGGTGAATGATGTGCGGCGTCCTTCCGCCTGCGAGGTGTTCCAGGGCCGATTTCCGTTTCGCCATAGCCGATCTCCCGTGCCTGGCCCCTTATCTAGGGGGCAGACAGCGCGCCTGGAATAAGAGCTGTTTGTTCACTCGACGTTCGGGTTCGTCCCATCCGGCGTTACCGGGCCTCGTCCCTGCGTCTTCGCTCGAATCTATGAAGGTGAGCACAGAGTGCGCTGCGACTTCGCGCCCTTGCGCCGGCTGTGGCCTCCAGGGTGCAGGCGATCCTGCCGGGGGTAGACCCGGAAGGGCCGTCGTCCTTCCCCCAGAACGATGAGGCTCCGCTTGACAGCACGGCGAGGCAATCGTAAATTTACAAAGTAAGATTTCTAACCTCCACACCGCAGGAGCCGCCCGTCATGTCCAGTCCCATCGAAACCGCGATCCGCGCCACGGTCACCAAGGGCATCGTCGCCGTCGCTGGCTTCAATCGATCACGCCTGGCGAGCCGGAAGGTCTCCAATCCCTACCTTGAGGGCGTCCATAAACCGATGGAGGCCGAGCTGACCCTGGAGACCCTGGAGGTCACCGGATCCATCCCGCCGGAGCTGGATGGCCGCTACATGCGGATCGGACCCAACCCGGCCAGCCCGGCCAGCCCGGCCACCTATCACTGGTTCACAGGCGACGGCATGGTGCACGGCGTGCGCCTGAAGGATGGCAAGGCCCTTTGGTACCGGAACCGCTGGATCCGCTCGCGGGGCGTCTCCCAGGCCCTGGGCGAGCCTGAGGCGCCCGGCCCCCGCAACGGACTGGGTGATACGGTGAACACCAATGTCCTGGGCCATGCCGGCGCTATCTGGGCGCTTGTGGAGGCCGGGGCCTATCCCGTTCGCCTGGACGACAATCTCCAGACCCTGGCTCATGACCCGTTTGGCGGGACGCTCCAGGGCGGGTTCACGGCCCACCCGCATCGCGACCCCGATACGGGGGAGATGCACGCCATCTGCTATGAAGGCAACAACCCGAACGCCGTTCGCCACGTGGTGCTCAGCCCGGAGGGCCGGGTGACGCGGGAGCTGTCCATCCCGGTCCGCAATGGCCCCTCGATCCACGACTGCATGATCACCCGGAACTATGTGATCATCCTCGACCTGCCCGTGACCTTTTCCATGAAAACCCTCCTGGCGGGTGACCGCTTCCCCTATCGCTGGAACCCGGGTCATCAGGCCCGGGTGGGGCTGCTGCCGAAGACGGGGACCGCAGACGATGTCATCTGGTGCAATGTCGCCCCGTGCTATGTCTTCCACCCCTGCAACGGCTACGAGACCGACGACGGCAAGGTCATCCTGGATGTCTGCGCCCATGACACCATGTTCGACGGCGACCGGGTCGAAGGGCCCGCATCGAGCTCCACGCCCTTCGAACGCTGGACCCTCGACCCCGTCGCCCGCTCCGTGCACCGGCAGGTGATGGACCCGGATGGCCAGGAGTTCCCGCGGCCCAACGAGACCCGGCTCGGCAAGTCCTATCGCTATGCCTACACCATGGCCCTCCCGGCGGGGTTCGACGCCGCCGCGCCCAGCCAGACCAGACTGTTCAAGCATGACCTGGAGACATTGACCCGGCAGGTTCATGACTTCGGGCCGGGCCGCATGCCCGGGGAGTTTGTCTTTGTTCCGCGCCCGACCGCCCGGACCGAGGATGACGGCTGGCTGATGGGCTATGTGGTGGATCTCCCCAACGAGGCGACCGACTTCGTCATCCTCAACGCCGACGACTTCGAAGGACCGCCCCAGGCCTCCATCCGAATCCCCCACCGGATTCCCCCGGGCTTCCACGGCAACTGGGCCCCTTCAGACGCCTGACCGGTCCAGTGGGCGCGGCGCCCTCAATCTCGTGCAGGCGCCGCGTCGATGAAGAGGACGTTCGCCTCGGCCACCAGACGCTCGCCTGACATGAGGCGGGCGTGCGCCAGGGTCTTCCGGCCGTCCTCCTCCGCCCGGTCGAGATAGACCTGGAGCCACTCGCCCGGCGCTGCGCCCGACCTGTAGTCGACGGTCAGGCGCGCGGTGACCCGGCGCTTCCCGCCGGACCGGGCGACCAGCATGTAGCCCGTCGCGACGTCCAGCAGGGTGGCGATCACCCCGCCATGCAGGCCGCCCCGGGCATTGAGGTGGTGGGGGCCGACCATCAGACCGACCTCCAGGTCGGGGCCCTCGCCCCGGCTCATAAAGCCGCCGAGCGCCTCCAGCACCGGGCTGCTGCGCAGGATCGGGCCAAAGCCCTCGGGGATCTCGTCTGTCATTGAGCCCATCTTCAGCTCCTTCCTCACTGGCGCGCGCCGGCTAAGGTCAGCGGGCGGCCATCCCCTGCCGGGCGAAGCGTGTGGCGTCGGAGCGCACCTCCTGACGAAGCCAGCGGACGAAGGCCTGTATGGTCTCGTGGGTCCGGTCCTGCCGCCTGTGCACAAGAAAGTAAGCGCCGGCGCTGACCGGGACCGACGGAAAAGGAACAATCAGCCCCTGCATCTGCGGGGCGTCCCAGACGATTGGGGTCATGCCCAGGGCCACCCCGCGGCCATGGGCCGCGAGGTCGAGGGCCGCCGGCAGGGTGTCCACCATCACGCCAGACCGTCCCTCCTGGCCGGACAGGCCTTGCGCCGCCATCCATTCCGACCAGCCCCGCGGGCGACTGGCGATATGGATCAGGGTGGCGCGTTCCAGGTCCTTCGGAGACCGGAGCTCCGCAGCCAGGGCGGGCGCACATAGGGGGACTGTGCGCAGGTCCATGAGCTTGTGAGCCGTCAGACCCGGTGTGGGTCGCCCGGTATTGCGGATCGCCACGTCCACGGCCTCGAAATCGAAGTCCACCACCCGGTGGCTGGTCTCGATCTCGATCGAGACATCTGGGAACCGGGTCTCGAACCGGGCCAGCCGGGGGATCAGGTAGGCCGACGTGAAGAGGGGCAGGGCGCTGACCCGGATCACCGAGGGCCCTGCAGCGCCCTTCGCCTCGGTCAGGGCCAGGTCGATCTCGGTGAAAACCCGGTTGAGCCGGTCCGACAAACGACGACCCTGCTCGGTGAGCCGGACCTGTCGGGTCGACCTGAGGAACAGGGGGGCGTTGAGCCAGTCCTCCAGCGCGCGCACATGGTGACTGACCGCCGAAGCCGTGACGTTCAGCTCCCGGGCGGCGTCCCGAAGGCTCTGCAGCCGTCCGGCGGCGGCGAAGGCGCGGAGCGCAGCCAGGGACGGAGGGGGCTTCCCGGTCATCTCGAAAAGCTAGGGGATCGGGCCGATCTTGCAAGCGCGGCTTCGTGACCGGCCTGGTCACGGGATGTCGTCGCAGGTGAAGACCACCTTCGGTCCCGGGTCCGTCATGGCCTCCGCCGCCAGGGAGAAGGGAAGAATTCTGTGAGTTACCCGCTCCGGGTGGAAATCCCCGCAAGCCATGCAGGCCAGGGCCAGGGGGAAGGTCGGTCGGGAATGGACGCGACCGGTCTGGAGTGTCAGGCCCTTGTAGTAGGCTCGGGTGAGAGGCACCGGGGTCGTCGCCCCGAGATGGATGGCGACGCTGGTCAGCGAGCCGTTCGCCGCGCAGGACTTTACGGCGAAACCCAGGGCGTCGGCGTCTCCGGCCGCCTCGACGACGATCTCGAACTGCGCCTCGGGCTGGCGACCTTCCGCCAGGGCCAGGGGTTCTGCCAGGGCCCCCATGGCCTCGGCTCGCGCCCGCCGGTCCGGATTGTCGTCCAGGTAAAGCACGCGCCCGGCGCCCAGGGCGACGGCGGCGCCAGCGGCGTACAGGCCCACGCTCTGGGCGAGGCCGCCGACCACCAGGACGCTGGCGCCGGGGTGCGCCTCCAGTTGCGGGCCTACGGCGCGCCAGCCGTCGGCGATGTTGTCGGAGACACTGGCGGCATCGACGGGATCCACCCCCGCGGGCAGGGGGACCAGCATGTGGTCGGCGAATGGCACGCGCATGAGGTCCGAAAGGGCCCCTCCGAACTCCGTGCCGGAGGTCGGCTTGAGACCGTAGGCGGCGCCGAACGGATAGGCCTCGCAGCTATTGGTCCAGCCACGGCGGCAGGCGCCGCACCGACCGCAGGACAGCTGGAAGGGGACCACCACAATGTCGCCGGGCGCGACCCCCGACCGGGGTCCAGCCTCTACGACCCGGGCCACGGTCTCGTGGCCAAAGGCGAAGGGACCCGGATAGTTGACCACCCCTGCGGCGATGTAGAGATCCAGGTCGCAGCGCGCGACGACGAGCGGCTTGACGAGGGCGTCTGTGTCGGCCTCGAGCCGGGGGGCTGGGACCTCTCGCCACTCCAGTCTTCCGGGGGAAATGAAGGTCAACTGGCGCATCTTGAAGTCCCTGGGGTGAGCGGAGCGAGCCAAGCGTAACCGGCGCCAGCGAGACCACAGTCTTGAGTTTCGTTACTCTTGGTTGAACCAGACTCACCTGTCCCGATCCCGCCGAGGCATGAACGGATGAATCCAGTTCATCCGTAAGTGACCCTTCTCCGGTGTCGGCGCGGGCGGAAGGTGAGAGCGTCTTCTCCTCGGACAACCCCGTTTCCCAACTCTCTGGAGACTTGACCATGCTGACCAAGACACTTGAGAAGGTTCTGCTTCCCCTCGCCGCTTTCACTATTCTCGGCGCTACGGCAGCCTGCACCGAACCGGCGCCGCCTCAGCTCGGCACAGGCCGGAACCTGTACGCCCTGGTCCTTGAGCGTGACCTGCCCGGCTTTGCCCCGCGGCCCATCGTCATCGGTCGATTCAAGGCCTTGATCCCAAGGTACGCCGAAGCGCCGGGCCTCCGGGCGAAGTACTTCGTGATCTCGGACAGGAGGACGTATGGCGGTGTCTACCTCTGGACCGACAAGGCCGCCGCCGACGCCTATCTGGCCAGTCCCCTTCTGGCGGAGATCAGCGCAGGGGCGGCGGGTGAGCGCTCCGTCACCCGGTTCGAGATCCCTCTGGCGATCAACGGGCCCGCCGCAGGGACCGCGGATCTGCGCAAGGGCGGCGAGGTGATCCGCATCGTCCGCATCACGCCCCCGGCCGGAACGCCACGGAGCGCCATCCTCGCCGGGTTCGAGCAGGCGGCGCCGACCTACGCCGCGACGCCGGGCCTCGTCCACAAGTGGTGCTCCATCGCTGAGGACGGCCGGTTTGGCGGCGTCTACGTCTTCGCCGACAAGGCCAAGGCCGACGCCTGGTTCAGCCCCGCCTGGCGGGCCCGAGTGCGGGCGACCTACGGCGCCGACGCCGACGTGCTGTCCTTCGACGCCCCCGTGAAGATCGAGTACTGATCCGGTTCAATCCTGAAGACTGACTTCCGGAGACCCCGCCAGCACCCGCGGAATCTGCTCGGCGAGGATGTCGAAGGTGCGGCGGACCAGGGGATTGCCGCGGATCTCGCGGTGCACGGCCAGCCAGCAGGGCAGGGGCGGGATCCGCATCCCCGGCAGGACCGGGACCACCCCGGGCAGCCAGGGCAGGTTGTAGGCGACGACGAAGCCGACGCCGGCGCCGGCCGCCACCAGCCGGCCATAGGCGACCTGGTCGTCGGTACGCACGAAGAACTGCTCCCGGCCGATCGGCAGACCCGCCGACGCGAATCCCCTCACCAGAGCATCATCCCGATCGTAGCCGACGAGGCGGTGGTGAATCAGGTCGGCCGGCGTATGCGGCGTCCCCGCCCGGGCGAGATAGTCGACGTGCGCGCAGGCGACGATGGGAAGGTCCGCCAGCTTTCGCGCCACCAGGGACGCCTGGGCCGGGCGCGCCATGCGTACGGCGATGTCGGCCTCCCGCCGCAGGAGGTTGGTGATCTGGTTGGACGACACCAGTTCGACCCGGATGCCGGGCTCCGCCGCCTGCAGGGCCGCCAGGACGGGTGGCAGGAGGTAGCTGGCCGCCACCTGGCTGGTGGTGATGCGGACATCTCCGCTCGTCTCGGCGCGCGCCCGGGTCAGGCGATGGCGCAGACGCTCGGCCCCCTCCTGCATGGCCCGGGCGTCGTCGGCGATCGCCAGAGCCATGGCGGTGGGCGCCGTCCCGCGCCCGGTGCGCTCGAACAGGGGGGCGCCCAGCTGGGCCTCCAGCATGGCCACCTGACGGGACAAGGTGGGCTGGTGCGCCCCCAGCCGCTTGGCCGCAGCGCTCATGCTGCCGGCGTCCAGAACGGCCAGGAAGCTCCGGACCAGAGTCCAGTCAAAGCCATCGAGGCGGGGATCGTTCAGGGTCGATGCCATACAGATTCATATACCTCACTTACTCACATCACCAATAGACGGATAGCCAGGACGGGCGCAGTCTGGTCCCCATCGGCCCGCAACAGGAGTTTCCCATGACCCGCCGCACCGTCCTCATCCTGGGCGCCAACGGCCGCTTCGGCGCTGCCGCCGTGAAGGCCTTCGCCGACGCTGGATGGCGGGTCCTGGCCCAGGCCCGTCGCCCTCAGGCCGCGCTTCCGCCGGGCGCCGAGGCCCTGACCCTCGCCCTGGGCGAGACGGAGGCCCTGGCCGCCGCCGCCGCGGGCGCCGAGGTCGTCGTTCACGCGGTGAACCCGCCCTACACGGACTGGGAGACCCAGTTGATGCCCCTGGGTCGCCAGGGCATGGATGTGGCTGAGCGCCTCGGCGCCCTCTTCATGCTGCCGGGCAATGTCTATGCCTACGGCGAGGCCATGCCCGCCCTGCTGGCGGAGGATACTCCCGAGCGCCCCACCAACGCCAAGGGCCGCCTGCGCGCCGCCCTCGAAGCCGAGATGCGCGCCCGCGCCAAGGCAGGTCGCCTCCGCGCCGTCGTCCTGCGCGCCGGGGACTTTTACGGCTGCGGCGAAGGCTCCTGGCTTGACCTGTCGATCGCCAAGGACCTGGCCAAGGGGCGGCTGGTCTATCCCGGTCCCCTGAACCTGCCGCACGCCTGGGCCTACCTGCCCGACCTCGCCCAGGCCTTCGTGGCGGTGGCCGAGCGGTCGGCCCGGGATGGGGCGCCGGCCTTCGAGACCCTGCACTTCGCCGGCCACACCCTGACCGGGGGCCAGTTCCTGGACCTCCTTGAGGCCGCCGCCACCGACATCGGCGCAGCCCCCGCAGGCCGCTTTCGGCGGGGCGGCATGCCCTGGGCCCTGATCCGGTTGATGGGCCTCTTTGTCCCGACCCTCAAGGCGGTGGCCGAGATGAGCTACCTCTGGCGGGTCCCCCACGCCCTGGACGGCGCCCGCCTGGCGACCCGGGTGGCAGGGCTGCCCACCACCCCGCCGCGCCAGGCCCTGGCCCAGGCCCTCCGCGACCTCGGCTTCGGCGACCTCGCCTCGGCGCACTGACCACTCCGCCCGCTCCCTGACAGTCCCTCACAGAAGGCAATGCCCCATGACATCGTCCGATACGCTCACCACGCCGCCCTCGCGCACCCTCTGGCTCGTCGCCGGGATCGTCCTGCTCCTCCAGGGATTCAGCATCTTCGCACCCATGGTCGTGCTCGGCGGGGCGATCCAGTGGCCGGATAGCCTCGATTACCCGCCCGCCCAGATGCTGCCCCTGCTCCTGGAACAGATCGACGCCGTGCGGCTGGGCTACGGGCTCTATCTCGGCTACTCGCTGCTCTTCCTTGTGACCGGCGCCCTGACCATTCGACTGGCGTCCCGGCCGGGTCCACTCGGAACACTCGGACTGATCGCCCTGGGGGCCGCGGCGGTTTCGACGCTCGCCCGGGCGATCGGCATCATTCGCTGGCTCACCGGAAGTACAGCCCTTGCGGAAGCCTATTCCGTCCCGGGTCTGTCGGCGGATGCGCGCACGGCGATCGAGGCGACGCAGGGCGCCATCAATTCCTGGGGCGGCGCCATCGGCGAGGCGCTGGGAGTTGCGGGCTTTGCGGCGATCTGGGCTATCGCGGTCAGCCTGCTGATCCTGCGCGACCGCCAGCTTCCGGCATGGGCGGGTCTTGCGGGCCTTGCGGCAGGCGTTCTTGTCGCCCTTCCCGGTCTCGAACTCTTCGGGATCGCGCCGCCGGTCTCGATCGTGCTCTCGACGACCGGAATCCAGCTCTGGTTCATGGCCCTCGGCCTGCTGTTCCTCTGGCGCGGGGTGCGGCGCACGGTGTGAGGCGGTCAGCCGTCGTAGAATAGTTTCGGGTGCAGGCCGATCAGCCGGCGTTCCCGATCCGTGGTCGCCCGGGCGATGGCCTCGTCGGAGAGCGGGTTGCTCTCCGAGGTCGGCAGCAGTCGCTGGGCGATGTCCCGCCGCCCGTAGTGGATCTGCAGGAAGAAGCGACCATGATCGCCGTCCAGGGTCGGCATGCGACGGTGCCAGACATCAGAGACAAACAGCCCCGCATCTCCGGCCTGGGTGATGAGCGGCGTGACGCGGGCGCCTTCATAGTCGAGGTCATCATCCAGATGCCGGCCCGGCGGCGGCGGCCGGCCCGAGAGGTGGCTGCGCGGCAGGACGCCGGTGGGGCCATCCTCGAGGGCGCAGTCCTGGAGGTAGATGTGGACGCCGATGGCGAACACGGGATGCGGGATGTTTTCCGGCCAGCGCACGCCCTCTGGCAGGGGGATGTGCGGACCAGCGTCAACGTGCCAGTTCTGACCGCCATGCGCACCGGGATCGCCGGCGGGATTGCGCCAGGCGGTGTTGGCGATCACGTGGCAATCCTCGCCCAGCAGGGGCTCAATCACCGCCAGCAGGCGCGGATGGGCGCAGGCGCGCTGCGCAGCGGCGCTGCGGTTCAGCATGGCGTACCGGAACATGGCGGCGTCATCTTCCGCCCTCCGGCGACCATAGTCCGGGGGATCGCGCTCGAAGATCTCGCTGATCTCGCGTCTGAGCTCGGAGAGCTCGTCCGCACCCAGCAGGCCCCGGATGATCGTGTAGCCTTCGCGCTCGAGCTGGGCGGTTTCCGCGCTCGCAGGCTCGGTGCGAAATTCAAGATAGGGGCGACCGCGTCGGATCATTTTGCGCCCTTTGCTCACCTGGGAGGCCACGTCGTGGCCGGATAGCATCGGTCCTGAGGGCCAGCAAGGCGGCGGCCTGAGCGCCTTGGCCAGACCGACTTCCCGCGTGCCCGCAAATGGCCTGTCCCTATGAGCCACGCCCGCGGCTGCGCGCCTCTCCGGGGCTGCTGGGCCGGGCGCCGGCGGCAAAGAAAAAGGGTCCCCGGCGCGCCGGGGACCCTTCACCTGACCGCCGGTGGTGGGCGGATCGGATCAGAAGCGATACTGCACTTCCACGCCGACGATGCGCGGAGGCGTCAGCTCGTAGTTCCGGGCCCCGTTGGCAAACCGGTCTGACGCCACCGCGGCGTTGTTGTTCCGCTGCGCCGCTGCGACCGCGGCGGCGTAGCCGTCTTCATCAAAGACGTTCTTGACGTAGGCGATGATGGTGTACTTGCCGCCCGTGGGCATCCACAGCGCCCTCAGATCCACCTGATCCCAGGCGGGTGCTGAGTCATACTCCCTGGCGAAAATCGTCGCGTAGGACTTCGACCGACGGGCGTAGGTGGCGCCGGCGACGAGGTTCCCGCTATCCAGAGCGAACGTATAAGTGCCGTTCACCGCCACCTTGTGCTCCGGCGCCTGGGGCAGGCTGCGTCCGACGATGCTGACGGAGCCGGTGTTCACATTGTCGTTCACGTCCACCAGCTTGGCGCTCTCGGTGATCTCGGTCGGGTTCCAGCCATAGTCCAGAGTCAGGCGGAGGGCGTCCACCGGCCGCCAGATACCGCTGAACTCCACCCCGTAGGACTCCGACCTCGCGATGTTCACGAACTGGGTGACGTTGGTCGCGCCCACCCGCACGGACACGGGCGCCTGCAGGTCGCGATAGTCGAGGAAGAAGGCGGCCAGGTTGACCTGGAACCTCTCGAAGTCCTTCTTGAAGCCGATCTCGTAGGAGTTGACGGTCTCTTCATCCGCCTTGGGGCGTTCGAGGAACCCGCCGGCCGAGAAACCGAAGGCCTTGTAGCCGCGGCTGTAGCGGGCGTAGGCCATGGTGTCGCTGTCCGGTTCCCACTGGACGCCGAGGGTGCCGGTGATGGCGTCGGACGAGCCGTCTAGGTTCCGGCTGGCGACGCCCGTGGCCGGGTCGATCGTGTACTGACGCACCACCCCGTTGGTGGTGATGGCCGGCGAGCTGACCCCCGGAATCAGACCCGCATTGCTCTTCGGCGCGAGGGCATCGGTGAGGTCCATGGCCCCGTTGCCCAGGCCGTTGAGGCCGGCGAGCCCCGGGATCCCAAACACCGGAGCCAAACGCGCCAGGGAGTTCAGGTCGCCGAGCAGGCTGCCCCAGTTTGCGGCCGTACCGGGCCCGAAGGCGCCGAGGCCCAGAGCGGGGTAGAGGCTCGGGTAACAAGCGTCCGAGTTACAGACGATGCGCCGGTACTCCGTACCGAACTTCCTGTCGTCCGTATAGCGCAGGCCGGCGGTGAACTTCAGCGAATCCGTCATCTGGTAGTCGATCTGACCGAACACCGCCTTGCTTTCTGTGGTCAGGGCGTACTGCCCTGTCGACCAGAAGCCCTGGGGGTTGGCAGCGGCGCCCAGGATGGGGGTCTGCAGGGTCGACGGGCCGACCAGATAGAAGTCCGCCGTACTTCCAGTTCCGAAATATTGTTGATTGTAGTAAAATCCCCCAACAATCCATTGCAACGGACCATCATCTGTCGAAGAAATGTTAACTTCGTGACTGTACCACTTCTGATATTCGAAATAATGATACCCGTTGTTGGCGTTAACTTTCAGCGGTGTGCAATTGACTGGTGACAGGCCAGCCGAGAACAATCCACCAACAGTACCGCAGATCGAACCTGGCGCCAGAGGAATCTGATAGGATTCGACGGCCGTAAAATCTGAGTCGCCGTATAGATTATACTTATACTCTTGGTATCCTCCGACATATTTCACGTCGAAGGTTGGCATGTGATAGACAAAGTTGGTGGTGAAGAGATTCACGCCGCTCAGGCGAACCCGCTGCGGGATGTTTGTGCTGAACGTCCGGTTGTCCACCAGCGCCGGGTTGGAGGTGGAGGTTGCGCCGTTGAACTGCTTCAGGCTGCCTGGAACGATTCCGTTCAGGCCAGTCTCCCTGGTGAGTCCATGAGCTGACGAGTAAACGATGGAATAGTTCGGATCCAGGCGCCCGTTAGAGAACTCGTCCCCGCGATAGCCTGAACGCGCGCCGGGGCCGCCGCGGTTGTGCCAGGCCAGCTTCCTGTAGGCTGCCCAAAACTCGGCGTTCTCGCCCAGATCAGCCTCGAACTGGACCTGAAACTGATACTCGTCACGCAGGGCGCCCTCATCGGGCAGGCCGGGAGTGACATTCTTGAAGTAGCCGTCCCTCTGGTCGAGCTTGTAGCCCGAGAACCGCATTCTCAGACCCTCGGCTATGGGACCGGAGATGGCCACCTGCAGATTCGTGAAGTTGAAACTCTCGATGATCCCGCGGACTTCGGCATAGGGCTCCTTGGTCGGCCGCACCGAGATCGTATTGACCGTGCCGCCGATGGCGTTACGACCGTAAAGCGTGCCCTGCGGACCCCGGAGGATTTCCACCCGCTCCACATCCAGCGGCGGGCTGCCGGCCAGGATGGTCGAGGTGGTGAACAGTCCATCGTTATAGATCGACACCGCGCCGTCCACGGCGTGCACGTTGGTGAGTCGGCCGATGCCGCGCATGGATGCGCGGTCGTTGGACGACTGATAGACGAAGCCTGGCGTAAAGTTGGTCAGGTCCTGCACAGTCGAGATGCCGACCAGGTCGCGCTGGCGACTGGTGAAGGCCGAGATCGCGACAGGAACATCCTGCAGGCTTTGCTCGCGCTTTTCGGCGGTCACCACCAACTCGTCGATGGTGTTCATGGCGGTCTGGGCTTGGGCCGAGAGACCCACCGCGCTCGCGGCGAGAATGCTCGTAGCCAACAGTATGGCCTTGGACTGCATCTGGATTTCGCTCCCCATTATGAATCTGCCAGGGCTATTGCCTGTGCATCCGGCCACGCTGGCTGACAGCGGAAGGCAAGTCAATCCCGAGACGGGATCATGCGATTTGTGTGAAAAACGATTTCGTGACGTCGCTTGCGGGGATCTGGCGCCGTGATCCCGGCCGCTCAGTCTGAGATGCGCACCGGCAGGGTCTCGTAGCCCTTCACGAAGTTGGAGTTCAGCCGGCGCGGCGGGGCCACGACCTCGATGCGCCGGAAGCGTTTGAGGATCTCCTCCCACACCACCTTCAGCTGCATCTCGGCCAGCCGGTTGCCGACGCAGCGGTGGATGCCGAAGCCGAAGGCCACGTGCTGGCGCGGCCGCACCCGGTCGATGAGGAAGCGGTCCGCCTGCGGGATGACCTCGCCGTCCCGGTTGCCCGAGACGTACCACATGATGACCTTGTCCCCCTTGCGGATGGTCTTGCCGCCCAGCTCCACGTCCCGCGTGGCGGTGCGGCGCATGTGGGCCACGGGGCTCTGCCAGCGGATGATCTCCGGCACGGCGGAGTCCAGCAGGGAGGGGTCGGCGCGCAGCCGGTCATAGGCGTCGGGATTGTCCTGGAAGGCCAGCAGGGCGCCAGTGATCGAGTGCCGGGTCGTGTCGCTGCCGGCCACGGTCAAGAGGATCACATTGCCCAGGTAGGCGAACATCTGGCCGTCCTTGCGCGTGATGGGATCGCCCGCCAGCAGGGACAACAGGTCATTCCCCGGCGCGGTCTTGCGGGCCTCCCAAAGGCCATCGAAGGTCTCGATATAGGGCCTCAGGGCCGCCTGGCGGTCCTCATTGCTCTTGAAGACCGCGCCTTCCCCCGTCGGGGCGAGGATGATGTCCGAAGCCTCGGGCAACAGGCGGCGGGCCTCGAAGGGAAAGTCGAACAGGGTCGCCAGCATCTGGCTGGTCAGCTCCACCGAGACCTTGTCGACAAAGTCGAAGGTCTCGCCCACCGGCAGCTCATCCAGGATGGCCGCCGCCCGGCTGCGGATCAGGGGCTCCAGCTCGGCCATGCCCTGGGTCGAGAACATGGGCATGACCACCCGCCGCTGGGCGTCGTGGTCCGGCGGGTCCAGGGCGATGAAGCTGGAGAGCTCCTGCAGGTAGCCGTCCTGGATCGCGATGCCGCCCCGCTCCGAGGACGAGGAGAAGGCCTCGTGGTTGGAGTCCACCGCGACGATGTCGTTGAAGCGGGTCACCGACCAGTAGGGCCCGTACTCGCTGTCGGCGCAGGAGTGGACCGGATCCTCCCGCCGCAGCCGCTCGAACCAGGGCGCCCAGGTGTCGGTGGTGAAGTGGCTGACATCCGCGACGTGGAACTGGTCAAGCGGGGTGGCGGCGGCCCGCTCCCGGGCGGACTGCATCAGGGCGCTGTCGCCTTCGGCCATGGCGGGTCTCCTCCGGTCGTTGGCGGAAGATTGCGCGCCGCGGGGCGGGGTGGCAAATGGGAAGTTGGGGGGAGGGGCGGCTGAGGCGCCGCTGACCCCCTCACCCAGCTTCGCTGACAGCTCCCCCTGATGGGGAGCAATGGCTGAGTCATTCCTCCCCCAAGGGGGAGGTGGCGCGCGAATGCGCGACGGAGGGGGTCAGCTGAGACGAGGATTGACCCCCTCACCCGGCTTCGCCGGGAGCTCCCCCTGATGGGGAGC
>CANGRP010000001.1 GCA_947456005.1 Caulobacteraceae bacterium | reverse complement strand
GGCGTATAGCGGTTGTAGTCTTGGCGATTATAAAGACGGTTCCGTGACTGATTGGTGAGCGAGGTCAGGAGCAGGCTGTCCGTGACATCCCACTCCAGGTGCAGTTGTACGATATCTGTATCGGCCCTGTAGATCGGGTCGAAATTGGACTCGATGTCACGCACATCCCGCGACTGAATCTTGCCCGCATAGGCGTCACCGGTCTGGAAACCCCCCAGGGCGCCGAACAGGCCGCCGAGGGTCGCCTGGGTGTTCACAGTTCCGAAAATGTCCGGGCTGTTGACGGGTGTCGCGAGGCACCCCTGGCTGAAGAGGCCGCGCTGCAATTGGGCGATCAGGGGGACCGCGGAGAAGGCCACGCCCCCCACACTGGCCGGGCCAACGTCCTTGGAGCAGAACTGTTTGCCGATCCGCGAGCGGGAGTCATCCTCGTGGAACTTGTCGTAGACGACGATGGCCCGGAAGGTGTCGGTGGGTTCGAACCTGACGCTGGCGCGGTAGCCGTACATGTCGCGGGAGTCCGCATCATTCCCGGTCACGGTATTCTTGCCAAAGCCGTCGCGCTTCAGGTAGGCGCCCGCCAGCCGAACCGCGAAGGCATCGCTGATGGGGGCGTTGATCATGCCGCGCAGCTTGATCGAGTTGTAGTTGCCGTATTCCGCGCGCGCCATGCCCTCCAGCCTGTCGGAGGGCTTGTTGGAGATCAGGTTCACGACGCCGCCGGTGGCGTTCCGGCCGTACAGGGTGCCCTGGGGACCGCGCAGCACCTCGACGCGCTCGACGTCGTAGAACTCGGTCTCGAAAAGGTTATTGGAGATCAGCGGCGCATTGTTCAGGTGGATGCCGGTCGCCGCATCGCCCGAGGTGGCCACCAGCTTGGCGCCAATGCCCCGGATCTGAAAGTTGTATCCGTTGAAATTCCCCTTGGAGAAGTTCACGTTCGGGATGGCGAGAACCAGGTTGGGACCGCCGTCGATGCGGGACTTCTCCAGGGCGTCCTGTGAGAAGGCGGACACCGCGATCGGCACATCCTGAATGGACTCCGCCTTCTTCTGGGCGGTGACGACCAGTTCCTCGATGGTGGACGTCTCTTCCGCCGCCTGGGCGGCGCCCGAGAGGGCGAGGGCGGAGGCGCCGGCGATCAGCAGCGCCTTCATGTGGTTGGACTTACGCATGCAACTCCTCCTGTCGGGACGGACTTTGTAACGGCCGCCGTCTCCGGTTCGAGCGCCCGCGCGAATGCGGACGCGCCGGCAAGGCGCCGGTCTTGTGTGGGGATGTCGGGGCATGGGCGCGGGAAGTCAACTGGCTCGGTGGCGTCAATCGGACGCTTTGCGCGCACAATCGGACGCTTTGCGCGCAACAGGCTGACACTGTTGCCAAGAAACACAGCGGTTCTGACAAGGTTGTCAGCTCAACAGGGCAAGGCGGGAGACCCGGAAGTCCCGGCGCAACAGGGAGACCGCCATTTTGCTTCGCAGCGAGAGCGGGGGTATTGAAGCACATGTTCCCGCCGGACCACGCCCTCGTGCTGTTCTCGGGCGGGCAGGACTCCACCGCCTGCCTCGCCTGGGCGCTCGACCGCTACGCCCATGTCGAAACCGTCGGTTTCGACTATGGGCAGCGCCATGCGGTGGAGATGGCCCAGAGGACCACCGTGCTGGCGCGCATGCGCACCGCCTTCCCCGCCTGGTCCGCCCGTCTGGGACAGGACCACCGCCTGGATCTGTCCGCCTTCGGGGCCATTGGCGACACCGCCCTGACGTCGGCGCGGGCCTTCGAGATGGACGCTCGCGGCCTGCCCAACACCTTTGTTCCGGGGCGCAACCTCGTCTTCCTGACCTGGGCCGCGGCGCTCGCGGATCGCCGGGCTCTGAAGCGCCTGGTCGGCGGCATGTGCGAGACGGACTTCTCTGGTTATCCCGACTGCCGCCGGGATACGCTCGACGCCCTTCAGGCCGCCCTGAACCTGGGGATGGACCAGGCCTTCGTGATCGACACCCCGCTCATGCGACTGACCAAGGCTCAGACCTGGGCCCTGGCCTATGAGCTGGGCGGCCAGGCTCTGGTGGACATCACCCTGGAGGACACCCACACCTGCTATGCGGGCGAACGCGGCGTGCGCCATGACTGGGGCCACGGCTGCGGCGCCTGTCCGGCCTGCGATCTGCGCGCCCGCGGATGGCGGGAATGGGATGCGGCGGGGCGACCCGTCCTTTCGGCATGAGCTACGCCGTCAAGGAGATCTTCCTGACCCTCCAGGGCGAGGGCGGCCAGGCGGGCCGGGCCGCGGTCTTCTGCCGGTTCGCCGGCTGCAACCTCTGGTCCGGTCGCGAGGAGGACCGCGCCGACGCCGCCTGTAACTTCTGCGACACGGACTTCGTGGGCATGGACGGACCGGGCGGAGGCCGTTTCGCAACGGCGGAGGCCTTGGCGGACGCCGTCCTGGCCGCCTGGCGGGGCGGCGCCGATGACCGCCTGGTGGTGCTCACAGGAGGAGAACCCCTCCTTCAGGTTGACCCGGCCCTGGTAGACTCCCTCCACGCCCGGGGGTTCGACATCGCCCTGGAGACCAACGGGTCCCTGCCCTGCCCGCCCGGGATCGACTGGATCTGCGTCAGCCCCAAGGGCCAGGTCCCGGTGGTCCAGAGGTCGGGGCGGGAGCTCAAGCTGGTCTTCCCCCAGCCGGGTGTCGACCCGGTGACCTTCGAGGCCTGGGACTTCGAACGCTTTCTCCTGCAGCCCATGGATGGCCCGCGCCTTGCCGAGAACACCCAGGCGGCGATCGACTATTGCCTTTCGCACCCACGGTGGCGTTTAAGCGTGCAGACCCACAAAACCCTCGGCATCCCCTGACCGGTTCGCCGGCCCCGCCCGACATGACCCAGCGTACGTTTGAAATCACCAAGGCCGCGACCTTTGACGCCGCGCACTATCTGTCCGAGGGCCCGGAGCACCGGCCCTACCGTCAGCTGCATGGCCATTCCTTCCGGGTCGAAGCCTCAGTCCGGGGCGCGCCCGGCGGTCCTGTAGGCTGGGTCGCCGACCTTGCGGACCTCGACGCCGATCTGAGGTCGGCGGCGGGCGAGCTCGACCATGGCCTGCTGAACGACAAGCCCGGGCTTGAGCACCCCACACTGGAGACCCTCTGCGCCTGGTTCGCCGACCGCCTCGCCGCACGCTATCCCGGGCTTTCGAGGGTCACGGTGTCCCGCCCGACACTCGGCGAGTCCTGTACCCTGACCCTGGGCTGAGGCCTACTTGCCCTTGCGGGTGGCCGCCTCGAACAGGCGGTTGGCTTCGTTCCAGTTCAGCACGGTCCACCAACTGGACAGGTAGGCGCCGCGGTTGTTCTGGTGCTTCAGGTAGTAGGCGTGCTCCCAGACATCGTTGGCGATGACCGGGGCGCCCTTGACCGGGGCGTCGCCCATCAGGGGATTGTCCTGATTGGGCGTGCTGGTCACGACGAGCTTGTCGCCGGTCCAGACCAGCCAGGCCCAGCCGGAGCCGAACCTCTGGGCGCCCGCGGCCTGGAACGCCTCCTTGAAGGCCTCCATGGAGCCGAAGTCCTTGCCGATCTGGGCGACCAGGGCCTGAGATGGCGCGCCACCCTGTCCTTGCGGCGCCATCAGCTTCCAGAAGAGGGTGTGGTTGTAATGGCCGCCGCCATTGTTGCGAAGCGCCGGAGGATGGTTCTGCACCTCGCCCATCAGGGCCTCAAGGGACTTGCCCTGCAGCGACGGGTTGGCCTTCACGGCGGCGTTGAGGTTGTTCACATAGCCCTGGTGATGCCTGCCGTGATGGATGCGCATGGTCTGGGCGTCGATCACCGGCTCCAGCGCCTCATAGGCATAGGGCAGGGGCGCCAGGCTGAAGGCCTCAGCGGCGGGGGCGGGGGCGGGCGATGCAGCCGGAGCGGCCAGGGCGGGGCCGGCAAGGCCCAGGACGAGGGCGGCGGCGGCGATTCGGACGAGGGCGGGCATGTCGGGGATCCTGGCTCTTTCGAAAGAACGGGGAGAAAGGGCGCGGAAGCCCTGAACCCGCTAGATGGTGGGCGCAGGCGCTCTCGTCAATTCTCTGCGGCCATGGCGACAGGCGCCGGGTGAAGGGCGCGCCGACGGAGATTGAGGAGGTGGGCGGCGACCAGCGCAACGCCGCCGAGACTGGTCAGGGCGACCTCGATCCACTCAGCAGGCCACCCCCAGGGAAGGCCGGCGGCCAGGCCGGCGACACCCAGAAGGAAGAGGGCCCTGACGCCGGCGTGACGCCAGCCGCCCGTAGTCCTCAGGGCCAGGGCGGACACCGGCGCCGCCGCGCAGAAGAAGAGGACGTGGACCCATCCGGCGTGGGACAGCGCGCCGAAGAGGGGAACGACCGCCGCAAGGGCCGGTAGCGCCAGGCAGTGCGCCAGGCAGAGACCCGAAACTCCGACGGCCACGGCGTCCGGCACACGGCTCGAAGAGACTGACATTCCTGATTGCACCTTGCCCGACAGACTGGAGGTCTCTAGCTATGTTATATTGTAACATAAATCCAGTCCTGGAGGACGTCCTTGGTCCAACTGCCCGTCACTGTCCTGTCCGGCTTCCTCGGCGCCGGAAAGACCACCCTGCTGAACCATGTTCTGCGAAACCGCGAAGGCTTGCGCGTCGCTGTCATCGTGAACGACATGAGCGAGGTCAATATCGACGGAGCGCTGGTCCGCCAGGGCGGCGCAGACCTGTCGCGGACCGAAGAGCGCCTCGTGGAAATGTCCAACGGGTGCATCTGCTGCACCCTGCGAGAGGACCTGCTAGCAGAGGTTCGGCGCCTCGCCGCCGAGGGGCGTTTCGACTACCTCCTTATTGAAAGCACCGGCATCTCGGAACCCATGCCCGTGGCGGCCACCTTTGACTTCATCGCCGAGGACGGTGAAAGCCTCCGGGACGTCTCGCGGCTGGACACGATGGTCACGGTGGTGGACGCCTTCAACTTCCACCGGGACTATGGCTCCAGCGACTTCCTTGCCGATCGCGGCGAGAGCCTCGGCGAAGAGGACGCCCGAACCGTCGTCGATTTGCTCGTCGACCAGATCGAGTTCGCCGATGTCCTGGTCTTGAACAAGACCGACCTTGTCTCACCGGCGGAGTTGGCGGTGGTCGAGGCGCTCTGCCGCCAGCTGAACCCGCTGGCCCGGATCGTACATGCGGAGCGGGGCGCTGCGCCCCTCGGCGAAATCCTCGACACCGGCCTCTTTGACATGGCGCGCGCCCAGAGCGCTGCCGGCTGGCGGCAGGCGCTGGAGTTCGGCAAGACGCCCGAGACCGAGGAATACGGGGTCTCCAGCTTTGTCTACCGTGCGCGTCGCCCCTTTCACCCGATGCGCCTGAAGACGATCCTGGACGCCGAGTGGCGGGGGGTGTGGCGATCCAAGGGGTTCTTCTGGCTGGCGACCCGGATGCGCTTTGTGGGCTCCTGGAGCCAGGCGGGGGCGGCTGCAACCCATGAATGGGGCGGTTACTGGTGGGCGTCCATCCCGCCTGAGAAGCGCCCGCAAGATCCGGAGAGCCGCCTTTTCCTCTCGAACGTCTGGCGCAGTCCTCACGGCGACCGTCGGCAGGAAATCGTCCTGATCGGCAAGGACATGGACCGGGCCGCGCTCACAGCCATGTTCGACTCCGCCCTCCTGACCCCCTCCGAGATGCAGAAGGGCCCAAAGGCCTGGGCCCGCTTGCCAGACCCCTTCCCCGCCTGGGGACCTGCCGACACGGTGCAATGATGCGGCTTTCGAGGGCGCCCACTTATCTTGGCTTCGAGGGGCCCGTAAGCCTTCCGCCTGACGAGCCCACAACCGGGGAGTCGGGTCTGTCATCCGCCGTCCTTTTGGCGCTCCGCTGCGCCAGGGTCCCCATGACGCTGCCGCAGATCGAAGCCCGGATCAGGGAGGATGTTCGCGTTGGGCCGCAGCCAGCCGCCCTTCGACGGGCGATCAGGTCTCTCAGGGCTTCAGGCCAGGTCATCCGGATCAGCCCGCTTCGCGCCTACGTCGCTGTAACCTCCGGAGCCAGGAGGTCCGGCTCATTCCTCTGCAGCGAGGCCCGTGAAATCGAACCGACAGGCCCAGGGCCCTCCTGCAGGAAGGGGCGCAGAGCGACCGGTCAACCACCGCCAGTGGACGCCCTGGAATCTTAGTGTTATAGTATATCATTACTTTTTCTGGTGGCCGCCAGTCCATCGCCGTCGAGTTCGGGAGGTCTTCAATGTCAATCCGGCAAAGACTCAACGACCACGAGAAGCTGGAGCTCCTGCGCAGTGTGCATCAGGAGGACGTAGAGCGCGCCCGGCGTCTGCTGGACCCCGGCGTCGCGGCGGCCCAGGCTGAGTGGGTTCCCCAAGCGGCTCTCGTGGATGCGGTCCACCAGATCCTCATGGAGCTCGGGCAGTCGCCTTCGGCCCCACAGACCTTTGACGCCTAACGCTCCGGAAAGGGAACCCCAGATGCTCTCAGGACAGTCCTTTGTGATCCGCCCGCTGCCGACCCTGGTCTTCGGCAACGATTCGAGCCTCCAGCTTGCGGGTCACGTGAAGTCCCTGGGGCTGACGGCCGTCCTATTCGTGACCGACCAGTCCCTTCGCAGGACCGGACTGGCGGAACCCGTCATCGACGCCCTGCGGAAGGCGGGCATCGGGGTGGAGGTCTTCGACGGGGTCGAGCCGAATCCCACGGACCGAAATGTCGAAGCCGGAGCCGAGCAACTCCGGCGACTTGGCTCCGCGGGGGTCATCGCCTTCGGAGGCGGCTCGTCCATGGATTGCGGCAAGGCGATCGCTCTTCTGGCGCGGAACGCAGAGACCATACCCGCTCTCCAGGCGAACGCGCCTGCACATCCAGGAGCGCCAGTCATTGCGGTGCCGACGACCGCTGGAACCGGATCCGAGACCAACAGCGCCTGCGTGATCACCGACAGCCAGATGGGTCGCAAGACCTATGTCATGCACCCCAGCATCACCCCCGTTGTGGCCGTTCTGGACCCGAAGCTGACCCTCGGTCTACCGGCCTATCCCACCGCAACCTGCGCCTTCGACGTCCTGACCCACGCGGTCGAAGCACTGGTCGCCCTGCGCGCCACACCCTACTCGGACACCGTCGCCCTGGAGGCCATCCGGCTTGTCGCGTCCCACGCCCGCAGCGTCGTCCGGGACGGTTCGGACCTGGAGGCCCGGTCCAACATGCTGCTGGCCTCGAGTATGGCGGCCATCGCCTTCAACGTCGCCGGACTGGGCTCTGCGCATGGGACCGGTCACGCGCTCTCGGCAAGGCTGTCGGCGGCGCACGGCCAGACCCTGGCGACCATGCTGCCCCATGTCATGACCTTCAACCTGCCCGTCGCCGGCGACAAATACAGGACCGTAGCGGAGTGCCTGGCGCCGGAGTTGTCGCCAACCCCAGAGGGCGCCGTCGCTGCGGTCCTTGCCCTGCGCGACGATCTCGGCCTCTCACGTTCGATCCGAGACCTGGGCGGGTCTGAAGGCCTTCTCCGAACCCTCATCGAGGATGCGGTCGCCGATCCCGTGAACCGGTCCAACCCGCGCCCTGTGGACGCAGACTCCCTAGAGGCGCTTTACAAGGCCGCCTGGTGACGTCGCGCGGGACCGCCGCCTAGCCGACCTGGCCCCTTTGCCTCAGGAAGGCGTCGGCCAGGACGCATGCGGTCATGGCCTCGACCACGGGCACGGCGCGGATGCCGACGCAGGGGTCGTGCCGCCCCTTGGTGCGCAGGTCGATTTCCTCACCATCAGCGTTGATCGAGCGGCGCAGGGTGAGGATCGAGGAGGTCGGCTTGAAGGCGACCCGGGCGGTCACAGGCTGGCCACTGGAGATTCCTCCGAGGATTCCCCCGGCATGATTTGACAGGAAGACAGGACCCTCAGGCCCCATCCGCATCTCGTCTGCGTTCTCCTCGCCGGAGAGGGCTGCGGAAGCGAAGCCGTCGCCGATCTCCACGCCCTTGGCGGCGTTGATCGACATCAGGGCGGCGGCCAGTTCGGCGTCCAGCTTGCCGTAGAGGGGGGCGCCCCATCCGGCGGGAACCCCAGTCGCCTCGACCTCGATGATCGCCCCCGTGGACGAGCCGGCCTTGCGCACCTGCTCGAGATGGGACTCCCAGACTGCAACAATGCCGGCGTCCGGGGCCCAGAAGGGATTCTCGGTCCGCTGGTCCCAGTCGAAGCGGGACCGGTCGATGGCGTGAGGCCCGATCTGCACGACCGCCGCCCGGAGGGAGACCCCGGGAATGACCTTGCGGGCGACGGCGCCCGCCGCCACCCGCGCCGCGGTCTCCCGCGCCGAGGACCGACCCCCGCCCCGATAGTCGCGGACACCGTACTTGGCGTCGTAGGTGTAGTCCGCGTGGCCCGGCCGGTAGGCCCGGGCGATCTCGGAATAGTCGCGGCTGCGCTGGTCGACGTTCTCGATCATCAGCGAGATGGGCGTCCCGGTGGTGACCGGCCCACCGGTTCGCTCGTCCTCGAAGACTCCGGACAGAATCCGCACGGCGTCGGGCTCCTGTCTCTGGGTCACGAACTTGCCTTGCCCAGGCCGGCGCTGGTCCAGAAAGACCTGGATGTCCGCCGGCGTCAGGGACAGGCCGGGCGGGCAGCCATCCACCACGCACCCCAGGGCGGGCCCGTGGCTCTCGCCCCAGGTGGTCACGCGGAACAGGTTCCCGAAGGTGTTGTGCGACATGCGGCGGAGTCCGGCCTAGCCGCCGTTGGCGCGGAACAGCGCCAGGGTCCGCTCCCGGGCGAGCTTGGCGCTGGGCTCGTGGTAGTCGGTCCGGCGATCGGACTGGAAGCCGTGCCCCGCGTCATAGACATGGACGGCGACCTCCGGGTGAAGCTCGGCGACCTTGCGCACCCCCTCCATCGGGATTCCGTGATCCTGCTCGCCGAAGTGCAGGATGGTCGCACAGTTCGGGGTCCTGTCGGCCATGGCGGGGATCATGCCGCCGTAATAGCCGGAGGCCGCCGCCAGATCCTTGGACCGGCAAGCCATGGCCCAGGTCACGGACCCGCCATAGCAGTAGCCTGTCATAAACACGGGGCCCTTGTCCTTCAGGGCGTCAATGCAGGTCTGGGCGTCCCTCAGCGACACCTCGAAGTCATGCAGCTGGCGGGCCACCTGGATGGCGCGCTGGACGTCGGTCTCGGAGTAGCTGGCCTCAAAGCCAGGAACCTCCCGGTCGTAGAGGGCCGGAGCCAGCACTTCGTAGCCATCGCCGGCGAAGACGTCGCACTGCTCGCGGATGTGCTCGGTCACGCCGAAGATCTCCTGGATCAGGACCAGGCCGCCCCGCCGCTCGCCCGTCGGCGCGACGTGGTAGACACCGATCTCGACGCCGTCGCTCATCTGCATCCGGATCATCTGTCCGCGCGTGGGCATGCTGATCCCTCCTCGCTGCCGTGTCTGGCTAGCCATACCTTTGGCGGCCCGCCTGCGCTATAGGGCGCGCATGAGCGCCAAGCCCCCCATCCCCCCGTCGCCCACCGAGGACGAGTACCTCAAGGCCGTCGCCAGCGCCGACCTGCCGCCGCTGACGGCGGAGGACCCCCTGGCCCTCTTCGCCGAGTGGCTGGCCGAGGCCGTGAAGTCCGAGGTCAATGACCCCAACGCCATGGCCCTGGCCACCGTCGACGACGACGGCCTGCCTGACGTGCGCATGGTCCTGCTGAAGGACGCCGGGCCTGACGGCTTCGTCTTCTACACCAACCTCGGCAGCGCCAAGGGCCGGCAGCTGGCCGCAAGCGGCAAGGCGGCCCTGCTCTTCCACTGGAAGTCCCTGCGCCGCCAGGTCCGGGTGCGCGGGGCCATCACGCCCGTGAGCGCGGAGGAGGCCGACGCCTACTGGGCCACCCGGGCCCGGCCCGCCCAGCTGGGCGCCTGGGCCTCGCAGCAGTCCCAGCCCCTGCCCGACCGCCTCGCCTTCGAGAAGGCCATCGCCGCCTACGGGGTCAAGTTCGGCCTGGGCAAGGCGCCGCGCCCGCCGCACTGGTCGGGCTTCCGCCTGACGCCCTCACACATCGAGTTCTGGCGGGACCGGCCCTTCCGCCTGCACGAGCGGTTGGTCTTCGACTCCGCCCCGGGCGGCTGGACCACAAGCCGGCTCTATCCGTGACGCAGGCGGCCGATGACGGGGCGGAGGTCGACGCCTTCTTCTCCGCCATGGGCGGCCGCCGGATCGAGACCGCCTGCAACCGTATCTACCTGGCCGGCGAAACGGCCTGGAAGGTCAAGCGGCCAGTCGATCTCGGCTATGTGGACTTCACGACCCTTGAGCTGCGGCGCGAAGCGGCCGAGCGCGAGATCGCATTCAACTCTCCCGCGGCCCCCGACATCTATCGGCGGGTTCACGCCGTCACCCGCTCGGGGACAGGCCTGGAGCTGGACGGCCAGGGCCCGGCCGTGGACTACGCTGTGGAGATGAGGCGCTTTGACGAGGGCTCGGTCCTGTCGGCGCGGCCAGAGGCCGTGGACGCTCCCCTCGCCGAGGCCCTGGGCCGGGAGGTCGCCCGCCTTCACGCCGCCGCACCCCTGCGGCCCGAGGGCGGTGGTGAGGAGGGGCTGGCCTACACGATCGACTCCAACGCCCATCTCCTGACAGGACTGGCGGACCGTCTCGGACCGGAGGCGGTCGAGGCCGTCATCGCGGGGACAGCCGCCGCCCTCGCCGACGCCTCCCCGCTTCTCGAGTCCCGCCGGCGGAGTGGTTTCACCCGCCGCTGCCACGCTGATCTTCACCTCGGGAACATCCTCCTGGAGAACGGCCGCCCAGTCCTCTTCGATTGCATTGAGTTCAACGACCGCCTGTCTGACATCGACATCCAGTACGACCTCGCCTTCCTGCTGATGGATCTCGACTTCCGGGCCCGGCGCGACGCCGCCTGCCGGGTGCTGGACGGCTGGCTGGACGAGGCGGCGCGGCGCGAGGGCCCCAGCCTGCGGGAGGGCCTCACCACCCTGCCCCTGATGCTCTCTGTCCGGGCGGTCGTACGGGCGCACGTTGAGGCCAATTCCGGGCATGACGCCGTGGGCCGGGACTACCTGCAGGCAGCGCTGAGGCATCTCCGGCCAGCGCCGCCGCGCCTGTTCGCCGTGGGTGGGATGTCGGGGACTGGCAAGACCACCCTCGCCCGCGAGGTCGCGCCGCGGTTGGGCGCTTCGCCGGGAGCCGTGGTCCTGCGCTCGGACGAGATCCGCAAGCGGCTGTCAGGCGCCGCCCCTACGGAGCGCCTGCCCCCGGAAGCCTATGGCCCGGACATGTCGACCCGCGTCCACCAGGTCCTCTTCGCCGAGGCGGAGGAACTGCTGGCCGCCGGGCGCAGCGTGATCCTGGACGCCACCTTCCTCGATCCCGGGCACAGGGCCCAGACATCCGAGCTGGCTGGGCGCCTAGGCGTTCCCTTCGCCGCGGTCTGGCTGGAGGCTCCTGTAGACCTCCTGCGCGGCCGGCTGGCCCGGCGGTCCGGCGACGCGTCCGACGCCACACCGGAGACGCTGGAGCTGCAGGTCAAGCGGGGGCAGGGTCCGATCGAGTGGCGCCGGCTCCGGACCGACCTTGACGTGACTGCGGCCACGCTTGAAGCCTTTGGACAAACCTCCGGAGTCCCGACGAGATGAACCGCCGCCGCCTGATCCTCACCGCCGCCGCCGCGACGGCCGCCGCCCCGGCTGCGCTCGCCGCACGACCGGCGCCCCGGATGTCGATCAAGACGTTCGCAGAGCTCAAGACCCCCCTTCCGCTCCCTTACGACGAGGGGGCGGACGCCAGCGCCATCGTGGACCGCGCCCGGGCCCAAGCCCGCCGGCAAGGTAAGCGACTCCTCATCGACCTGGGCGGCAACTGGTGCCCCGACTGCCGCATCCTGGCCGGGACCATGGCCCTTCCGGAACTTGACCGGTTCATGAAGGCGCATTTCGTGACGGTCATGGTCGACGTCGGCCGCTTTGACCGCAATCTCCAGATCCCCGCCCGCTACGGGATCACCGGCCGGCTGCCCGGCGTGCCCGCGCTGCTGGTGATCGACCCCCGGACTGACAAGCTCCTCAATCCCGGCAACTTCTCCGCCCTGTCCAACGCACGGGGCATGTCGCCCCAGGCCCTGTCGGACTGGATCGCCGGCTGGGCCGCCTAGGGCGTGCTCCCCTCAGTCGGACTGCCAGACGAGGAAGGACAGGCTCTAGGTCCAATCAGTGAAGTCATGCTTCGATCCGACAACCGGTCCCCGCTTGTCGGAACATGATCTAGAGGCCGAGCCGGGCAGCGACCTCCTCGCCGATCGCAAGGGAGCTGGTCAGGCCCGGACTCTCGATGCCGAACAGCGCCACCAGCCCATCGAGCCCGTGGGCCTCAGGCCCGTCGATGCGGAAGTCGAGCTGCGGCTGGCCAGGGCCGTGCAGCTTGGGCCGCACCCCGGCGTAGTCGGGCTGAAGAGCGCCGTCCGGCAGGCCTGGCCAGAACTTGCGGATGCAGTCGTAGAAGGCGCCGGCCCGGCCCGGATCCACTGAGTAATCAGGGGCGGGAACGAACTCGAGATCCGGCCCGAAGACCGCCTGCCCCCCGAGGTCCCGCCGGTAGTGGGTCCCCAGGGCCCCCGGGATGGGGGGCGGATAGACCAGGCGGGAGAAGGGCGCCCGGCCCGTCAGCCGGAAATAGACACCCTTGCCGAAGAAGCCTTGCGGGATGGTCCCCGATGGCAGACCGGAGATACGGTCCGCCACCGACTGGGCGTCCAGGCCAGGCGCCGTGACAAGACGGGCCGTGGTCAGGACAGCAGGATCGTCACCCCCAGTGGAAACCCGCCAACCGCCGGTCCCCAGCGGCGCGGCGCCCTCGAAGGGGGTCGACACCACCACGGCGCCGCCCCGGGACTCGATCTCCCCCTGCAGGGCCAGCATGTAGCCGTGGCTGTCGAAGACCCCGCTCTGGGGCGAGAGCAGGGCCGCATCGCACTTCAGGTCGGGCTCCAGGGCCCGGACCTGGGCGGGGGTGAGGACCTCCATGCCTTCGACGTCATTTGTGCGCGCCTGGGTGAGGATGGCGTCGAGCCGTTCCAGCTCTTCAGGACCGTTGAAGACCACAAGCTTGCCGCAGCGGTCGAAGGCAACGCCGCGTTCGGCGAGGAAGGCGTAGAGGGACCGCCGCCCCTGGACGCAGAGGCGCGCCTTGAGTGACCCTGTGGGATAATAGAGACCTCCGTGGACAACTTCGGAGTTCCGCGCGGAGACGCCCTCTCCGATCCGGGGACCGGCCTCGAGGACGACAGTGGAGAGGCCGCGAAGGGCCAGGGCGTAACCGCAGGCGAGCCCGACGGCCCCCGCTCCGACCACAACGGCGTCAAAGTCGAATCCGGACATGCCTGACGCCTAAACCAGTCCCGGTGGAAAGCAAGCTCCCGCCAAGACGCCGGCTCACCCGGTCGGGTATTGCGCACTGCGGGCCTTTTGGGGCAGAAGCCTGCGCTGGATGTTGCAGATCGCCCGACATTGGGCAGAACTGTGCGCGAAAGATGCAAGGAGCATGCGTGGCCGAAACCCTGGACGCCATCGACGCCCGCATCCTGGACCTGATCCAAGCCGACGCGGGCCTTTCAGTGGCCGAGATCGCCGACCGGGTAGGCCTCTCGTCCAGCCCCTGCTGGCGTCGGATCAAGCGCCTTGAGGATGCAGGGATCATCCAGAAGCGGGTGACCATCCTGGACCGCGAGAGGCTGGGCCTGTCCTTCGAGGTCTATTGCACGGTCAAGCTGGCCCTGCCGACCAAGGACAACCTGGACGCCTTCGATCGGGCCATCTCGGACATGCCGGAGGTCGTCCAGTGCGCGACCGTCACCGGGGCGGCCGACTATGAGCTTCGGATCGTTACCCGCGACATGCCGGCCTTTGACTCCTTCCTGCGAGAGACCCTCCTGTCCCTGGGACTGGTCTCGAACATCGAGAGCCGGATCGTCATCCGCTCGGTGAAGAACACCACGGCGGCGCCCCTGGGTCTCATCACCCCCCACCTCCCCGGCTAGGTCAGGGCAGGCTGGCGAGACCCCTCCGGGTCTGGAGCAGGTACTCGATCCCGGTCCAGACCGTCAGCACGGCGGCGACCCAGACCAGTGCGAGGGGCAGGAGGGGCGGAAGGGCCGGAACCAGCCCAACCCCGAGCATGGACGCCAGGGCGACCAGTTGCACCGCCGTCTTCCACTTCGCGAGGCCTGTGACCGGCAGCTTCAGCCCCCGTGCGGCCCCCACCTCGCGAAGAGCGCTGACAGCGAACTCGCGGAACAGGATCAGGCCGGCTGGCAGGGCGAAGGCCGGTCCCGCGCCGCTGGCCATCAGTCCCACCACCGCCCCGCAGACCAGGATCTTGTCGCCGATGGGATCGAGGATGGTTCCCCAGACGGTGACGGCGTCGTACCGGCGGGCCAGCCAGCCATCGAGGAAGTCCGTCACTGCGGCAATGACGAAGGCCCAGAAGGCAAAGTGCATCAGGCCACCGTCCGGATCACGGCCGGCGCCCATGGCCACCAGGGCGGCGAACATGGCCAGGGTCAGGACGATGCGGACTATGGACAGGATGTTGGGCAGGGCCTTCATCAGCGCTCCTTGTGGAAGGCGGCGAATATGCGTTCGGCGAGGGCGCTGCTGACGCCCTCGACCTTCTCCAGATCCTCGGCTGCAGCCCGCGCCACGCCGGCGGCGGACCCGAAGGCGTGAAGCAGGGCGCGCTTTCGCGTCGGACCAATGCCCTCGATCTCGTCCAGCGGGTTGCGCCTCAGGTCGGCCGCCCGGCGCGCCCGGTGGCTCCCGATGGCGTAGCGGTGGGCCTCGTCCCGCAGCCTCTGGAGGAAATAGAGGACCGGGCTCTTCGGCTCCAGCATGAAAGGCGGCTGGCCGGGCAGGAAGAAGCGCTCGAGGCCGGCGTCACGGTCGGGCCCCTTGGCCACACCGACCACCGGAATATCGTCAACCCCCAGCTCGGTCAGGACCTCAAGGGCCGCGGCCAATTGCCCCGCACCCCCGTCGATCAGCACCAGGTCCGGTCGCACCGTGGTTTCGCCGGAACCGCCCTCACGGACCAGGCGGCCGAAGCGTCGCCTGAGGACCTCGCGCATCATGCCGTAGTCGTCCCCGGGGGTAAGGTCCGTGCTGCGGATGTTGAACTTGCGGTACTGGGCCTTCTGAAACCCGTCCGGCCCGGCGACGATCATGCCGCCAACGGCGTTGGTCCCCATGATGTGGCTGTTGTCATAGACCTCGATCCGCTCCGGGGAAGCGTCCAAGCCAAAGGCCTCCGCGACCCCGGCCAGGAGCTTCGAGTGGGCGGACCCTTCCGCCAGCCGGCGGCCCAGGGCCTCCCGGGCGTTGGTCAGGGCCTCGTCGACCAGGGCGCGTTTCTCGCCGCGTTCCGGCCGGCGGATCTCGACCCTGCGGCCGGACTTCAGGCTGAAGGCCTCGGACAGGAGATCAACCTCGTCGGGCTCGCAGCTCACGAGGATGAGCTTCGGGATCGGCCGGTCGTCATAGAACTGGCCGATGAAGGCCGCCAGGATCGACGGGTCCGGGTCGGTGCGGTCAATCCGCGGGAAGTAGGCGCGGTTGCCCCAGTTCTGGCCCGCGCGGAAGAAGAAGACCTGGACGCAGGCCTGGCCGCCATCGCTGTGCAGGGCGAAGACGTCCGCCTCCTCCAGGCTCTCGGGATTGACCAGGGTCTCCTGGCTCACGGCCGCCAGGGCCCGGATCCGGTCGCGGAGGCGGGCCGCCTGCTCGAACTCCATCTCGTCGGACGCCGCCTGCATCGCCTCGGACAGCCGGGTCATCACCGCCCGGCTGCGGCCGCGCAGGAAGTCCTCGGCCTGGTCCACCAGGGCGGCGTAGTCCTCAAGGCTGATCGCGCCCGTGCAGGGCGCAGCGCAGCGGCGGATCTGGTGAAGCATGCAGGGCCGGGTCCGGCCCTCGTAGACACTGTCCGTGCAGGACCTCAGCAGGAAGGCCTTTTGCAAGGTGTTGAGGGTGCGGTTGACCGCGTTCGCGGAGGCGAAGGGGCCGAAATAGTCCCCCTTGAGGGTGTGGGCCCCCCGGTGCTTTCGCAACTGGGCGGCGGGATGGTCCCGCCGGATGACGATCTCGGGAAAGCTCTTGTCGTCGCGCAGCAGGACGTTGAAGCGCGGCTTCATCTGCTTGATCAGGTTGATCTCAAGCAGGAGGGCGTCGGTCTCGGTCCGGGTGGTGACGAACTCCATGGCCCGGGTCAGGTCGACCATCAGGGCGATGCGCTGGGTGTGGAAGCGGCCCTGGGCGTATTGCAGGACCCGCTTCTTCAGCGAGCGGGCCTTGCCCACGTAGAGGACCTCGCCGCCCTCGCCCATCATCCGGTAGACGCCAGGCGCGTCTGGCAACCGCCGGACCTGGTCGCGGATCAGTTCGGCGCCGGCGAGTGACGCGCCTTCGGCAGCGGGGGGTGTTTCGGCGTCCAGGGACATTCGTCCGGTATAGGCGACTCCCGCCCCGGTGGGGACCCCGGGGGCGGGAGCCTGTATCAGGTCGGTGGCAGGAGACCGCGCAGGGCCTCGAGATAGGAGGCGAAGGCGGTGCGACCGGCGTCGTTGATCCTGACAGTGGTCAGGGGCCGGCGGCCGGCGAAGGCCTTCTCGATCTCGACATAGCCTGCATCCTCCAGCTTGCGCAGGTGGACTGAGAGGTTCCCGTCGGTCGCCGACAGACGGGTCTTCAGTTCGCCGAAGTCCGCGGCTCCAGCGCCGGCGAGGTAGGCCATGATCCCCAGCCGGATACGGCCATGGATCACCTCATCAATCCGCTCGATGTCAAAGTCCGGGCTCACCGTCGGCCTTCCTGGCGCATCAGGATCAGGCCGGGCGCGAGGCCCAAGGCGAAGAGGGCGACGGCGTAGGCGAGCCAGAGCAGCGGCCCGCCTGCAACCGCCGCCACGGCGACAGCTGCGATGAAGCTGCCGACCCCGACGCGGCGCAGCCAGTGCGTCCTGCCAAGGTGGGCGGCCGCCATCCAGCACAGGCCGTAGAGGGCCAGAATGATGGATGGGAAGACATTGAAGACCCCCCAGTCCGAAGTCCGGTAACCGACCGCCATCACGGCGACGAACAGGACCCAGATGGCGATCCCGGCCTGGGTCCAGACCACGCCGATCGACTCATTCAGGCTGCTGGCGGCGCCGGGGCGGGTTCGTGTCCTGCGGTTCAGGGCTGGAAGGGCGAGGGCGAAGGCTAGCCCGCTCGCCAGCCAGATCCAGCCGAGGGCTGGCGCCGGCAGGGGCAGAAGCCGCACCTCGATCGCGAAGGCGAGAAGGCTGGTGATCCCGAAGACGCCTCCACCAAGGGCCATGTAGGGGCCGGCGAGCACGGAGGCGCCGCGCCCCTCCTCGGCCAGGGTCTTGAGGTAGGCGAGGTCCTCACCGATCTGAGTTTGGGCATCCGTCATGGCAGGCTCCTTGAAGACGTTGGAGCCAACCTACCCAGTAACTTTGAAATGTAAAGTACTTTTCTCAGAGCCGGATGCGGCCGTTGACGATCTCCCCGTAGACCGCGGTGTCGAGGGGACGATAGCCGCCATCTGCGGCCCGGTGGAACAAGGGCGCGGCGACCTTTGCCGGATCAAACCCCTCAGCCACAAGCTCCACCTTGCGCTGCTTGAACGTGCCGGTGACGGCCATCTCCGGCTGCAACCTGAGGAAGACCGGGCGCGCATACTCAGGGAGGTCTGCGGCGATCCGAGACGCCAGTATTCCGAGGTCAAAGCCTTCACCCGTCACCAGGGCGGCCATTCCGGCCCGTCCATCGGCCCTGGGCACCTCCACCCCGTAGACATTCGCCTCGATCACGCCGGGAACGGCCTGAAGACGCAAGGCGACCTCGGCGGTGGAGACATTTTCCCCCTTCCACCGGAAAGTGTCGCCGACCCGGTCGACAAAGAAGACGTAGCCATCCTCGTCCTGCCGCAGAAGATCGCCGGTCCGGAACCAGGCGTCGCCAGCCTTGAAGACATCCCTCAGCACCTTCTTCTCGGAGGCGGCCTTGTCGAGATATCCTGTGTAGTCCGCCCTGGGGTCCGAGGAATCGATGCGGCCCAGGCATTCTCCCGCCTCCCCGGGCGACGCCTCCTGGCAGAAGCCGTCCGGCCCGCGCAGGGGCGCCTCGGCTTCGTAGTCAAAGCGCACGATCCGACCGTTGAACCGCCGCCGAAGGAAGCCTGGAAGACGGCCGATGGCGCCGGGACGGCCATCGAAGTTGAAGAAGGAAACATTGCCTTCCGTGGAGCCGTAGAACTCGAGGACCCGGGGAACGCCGAAGCGGCCGATGATCGTGTCCCAGACGTCCGGCCGGAGGCCGTTGCCGAAGGCCAGACGCAGCTTGTGCGCCCGCTCGTCCGGGTGTGTCGGCTGGTTCGCAAGGTAACGGCAGAGTTCGCCGATATAGACGAACTGAGTACAACCCTCCCGACGTATGTCCTCCCAGAACTGCGTGGCCGAGAAGCGCCGCTTGAGGACCACACAGGCGCCGTTGAGAAGGGCCGCCCCCATGCCGCAGAGCCCGCCGGTGGCGTGGTAGAGTGGGAGGGCGACATAGATCCGGTCATCGGAGCGAGCCCCCGTCGACCCTGCAAATCCCCGCATATAGAGCTGGACCCGGACATGGGTGACCCGCGCGGCCTTCGGCAGGCCGGTGGTCCCGGAGGTGTAGATAAGGAGGGCGGTGTCCCCGGCAGTCAGACCCTCCCGCGCGGAGGCGGGAGGCGCCTCAGGCGAACGCTCGGCAAGGGCGGCGGCCAGATCACCTTCTCCTGGCAGGGGCGGGTCGAGGCTCCAGAGGCGTGGCGTCTGGCCCAGATCGCCGAGAATGTCCTGAAGGGCGGGAGAGGTCTCCGCATCCACAATGACCTCGTGGGCGCCGGATATGGACAGGCAGTGGGCCAGGGCCTGGCCGGTGAGCTGGTTGTTGATCAGGGCGGAAACCACTCCGACCTTGGACAGGCCGTACCAGGCCGGGAGGTACTCGATCCGGTTGGGCAGGAAGAGGGCGACCCTGTCCCCGGGCCGCAGGCCGATCTCAAGCGCCCACCTTGCGAACCGGTTGGCCAGAGCCTCCATCCCGGCGTAGGTCAGGCTGCGCCCCTCGAACCTCAGGGCCTCTCGATCATTCCAGCGCGCCGCAGCCGCCTCAAGGTCGTCGCAGATACGGCGCTTACTAGCGGGATGAATTCCCCTCACCCGCCCCAAGGTGCGAAGGAGTCCGGAAGCGAAGCGAAGGTCGCGCGCAAGAGAAGCGAACATACGGGGCACAACTCCTGTCCGTGGCTGCAAGAGCCCGGAATCTGGCGGTGAGGTCACCCGTATTCAAGTCGGCGGCGATCTTCAGCAGCAGGATCAGGCGGCCTGGAGTCCGGGAACATCATGCAGCTCGGCGGGCAGGCCGGCGCCCATCAGGTCGATGAAATTGTCTCGCCAGAACCGCCGGCGGGCCGACTCACCGACGCCCTCCAGTGACTCCCCGAAGCGCTTCAGCGGGTTGCGGCCGCCCTCGATGTGGGGAAAGTCCGAAGAGAACAAACAGACGTCCTCGCCTGCGTTGGCGATGATCCAGGCGACATCCTCGTGAGGATAGGGCGTGGCGCGGAACTGGCGCTGCAGAATTTCGCTTGGCCTCGCGGAAAGGCGCTGGAGCCGCTCCTCGCGACCAAAGGCCGCGGCCCCGGAGTCCATGAACTTCATCAGGCTCGGGACCCAGGAGGCGCCCAACTCGATGGCTCCGAACTTCAGGCGCGGGAACCGGTCGAAGACCCCGTCGAAGACCAGGGCCGCCAGGGTCTGCCAGACCGCCACCGGGATGGTCATGAAGGACAGCGAGGTGAAGTTCTCGGCCCCGCCATGGAAGTCCAGGACCCGGGGCAGACCGTTCTCGAAGTAGGCGGAGTTCATCTTCTCCTCCCCGCCCACGTGGAAGAGAACCGGCAGGCCAGCTTCCTCGATGAGGGCCCAAAGCGGATCAAGGCCGATATGGGAAGGGCTGTGGCCGGGAGGACAGCGCGAGGGGATCATCACGCCCCGGCAGCCCAGGTCGATGGCCTCCCGGGCGATCCGGGGCGCCGCCTCGATGTCCAGGAGGGGGACATAGCCCGTCGCCAGCAGCCGACGGTCGACAGAGCAGAAGTCGGCCATCATGCGATTGTGGGCGCGGGCTCCGGCGAGAGCGAGCTCGACCCTGCCCGCCTCCTCCAGACCATAGTTGCCCAGGGCGTGGGTGGTGAAGACCAGCTGGCTGGCGAAACCGAGGAGGTCGAGGGAGCGCGGCCGGTCCTCCCGGCGGAAGGCGCCCAGGGCCTGATAGTTCTTCCGCAGGAGCAGGTTGGCCTCATCGCCGGACCGGAACTCCGGGTCGTCATGCTGGGCGCGGGCCTTGTCCGCCCAACCGGTCAGGTCGCCCGGCTTGCGGATCGCCTCGGAGAAGGCCGCCCTCAGGCCCGGCTCGACATAGCGGTCGATCTCGCCGGGAAGCTCCATGACGTGTGAGTCCGCGTCATGGACCGTGAAACCCTCGACATAGGGCATGGGCCGACCTCCCCCATTTGTTGCCTGGAGACACTTCGGACCGGGGAGGCGCGGCGGTCAAGCCCCGCCGCGGCGGACGGGGCCTCCGGCGAGATCAGAGCTGGGCGAGCAGGTAGTCGGCGGCCGAGACCTTGAACTCACCCGCCGCCTCAATGTTCAGCTGCTTCACGACGCCGTCCACGACGTACATCGAGTAGCGCTGTGAGCGCAGGCCCAGGCCGAACTTGGAGCCGTCCATGGTCAGGTCCACGGCCTTGGTGAAGTCGCCCGCCGGGTCGGCGATCATCTCGATCTCGCCCAGCACGCCCTGGTTCTCGCCCCAGGCCTTCATGACGAAGGCGTCGTTCACCGACAGGCAGACGATGGCGTCAACGCCCTTGGCCTTCAGGTCGGCGGCCAGGTCCTTGTAACCCGGCAGGTGGCGCGCGGAGCAGGTCGGGGTAAAGGCGCCGGGCACGGCGAAGAAGGCCACGCTGCGGCCCTTGAAAACCTCGTCGACCGTGGTGGGCTTGGGGCCCTCGGCGGTTCCGGCGATGAGATTGGCGGCGGGAAGGGTGTCTCCGACCTTGAGGGTCATGGGCCTGTCTCCGGGATCTGATCGGTTAGGGATGGGCAGAGATAACTCCTTGGCGCCCGCCTGCAATGGCCAAGTTGGATTCCGCGTCTTGAATCCGCCCCAAGAGCGTCGGACAAGCCGGATATGGATCCTGCCGCCTACCTCTCTGGTCAGCTCCTGATCGCCTTGCCGGCGATCGGCGACCCGCGTTTCGAGCGCGCGGTGACCCTGGTCTTCGCCCATGACGCCGACCACGCCATGGGCCTGGTCCTGAACCATCCCCTGCGAGTCCTGACCCTCGGCGAGGTCCTCGATCAGCTCTCCATCCCATGTCCCGAGGGGCGGCGGACAGAGGGTGTGCTGCTGGGCGGCCCGGTCCAGACTGAGCGGGGTTTTGTCCTGCACAGTGATGACTTCGAAGCGTCGGATGGCGCCACCTTGCGGGCGCCAGGAGGCCTGGCCTGCACCCCAACCCGGGAGGCGCTGGAGGCGATGTCTCGAGACGACGGAACCCCTCGCCGCTCGCGTCTGGCCCTGGGTTACGCCGGGTGGGGGCCCGGCCAGCTGGAACAGGAACTTCGCCAGAATGTCTGGCTGACCTGCCCGGCCGACGAGGCGATCGTCTTTGATACGCCCCTGGAGCAGATATGGACTGCCGCCCTCGGCCGCCTCGGCGTGGACCCGTCCTTCCTGACCGCCGACGCAGGCCAGGCCTGACCTCCCGGGGCTCAGCCCCGGGGCTTCAGCGGCGCGGCTCCGTCCACATAGCATTCGTTCAGATAGACCTCCGCCTCCTGCGGGGAGAGGGCCGGCGCATAGCCGTATCCCTGGCCGTAACTGCACCCGAGGGCCCGAAGACGGCGGGCGATCTGAGCGTTCTCAACTCCCTCGGCGACGACTTCAAGCGCCAGGTCGCGGCCCAGCTTGATCACCGAGGAGACGATCTTTGCTGAGCCCTCGTTGGTCGCCATCGTCCTCACAAAGTACCGATCGATCTTGAGGGTGTCGAAGGGCAGGCGCGCCAGGTAGCTGAGCGAGGAGAAGCCGGTGCCGAAGTCATCCAGGGCCAGGCCGGCGCCAGCGCCCTTGAGATCGGCGAGGATCACCGCCGCCGCATCCGGATCCCGCATCACGTCGTTCTCTGTGACCTCCAGCCTGAGGGCGCCTGGCGGCAGACCGGTCTCCCTGCGGATGCGGATGATGTCGTTGACCAGCCCCTCCCTGTAGACCTCGCCGATGGAGAGGTTCACCGACACGGTGAGCTCCCCCGACGCCCAGTGATCCCTCCGCCAGCGAGCCAGCTGGACGGCGGCGTCGCACTGCATGTAGGCACCGAGTTCACCGACCAGCCCCATTTCCTCGCAGACGTTGAGGAAGATGTCCGGGGTGAGCAGGCCGCGGCGGGGATGGTTCCAGCGGACCAGGGCCTCGAACCCCGAGAGGGCGCCGGTAGCGAGGTTGACTATCGGCTGGTAGTAGGGTCGCAGCTCGCCCCGGGCGATCGCCCCGCGGAGGTCTCCCTCCAGCGCCAGCCGGGACAGGCCATCGGTCTCAAGGGTCCGGCCATAGGCCACGGCGGCGCCCCGCCCTTCGGTCTTGGCCGTCTCCACTGCGAGTTCAGCGCGCCGCAGCATCTCGGCGGCATCCGGGACGTCGCCCTCCCCAGCCTCGACGGCGCCAAGGGACAGGGTGGGGTGGATGTCCAGGCCCGAGATCCGCAAGGGTTGCTCCAGCGCCCGCCGGAGGACCTCCTCAGGGCCGGGACGGCTGCGGGGCGTGAGGACTGCGAACTCATCCTCGCCGACCCGGGCGGCCAGGGCCTCGGAGGGAAAGGCCGCCGCAAGGCGGGCGCCCAGGGCGGCCAGCACCAGGTCGGCCCGCTCATGGCCGAGGGCCTCATTCAGACGCCGGAACCGGTCCAGGTCGGCGACCACCAGGATGTGGTCGCCGGAAGTCGTGAGCTGCTCCTGGGCGCGGGTGACAAAGGTGCGGCGGTCCAGAAGACCTGTCAGGCTGTCGAAGCCTGAGACCGAAAGGCGGGAATCAGCGGTCACCATGCCCGCGGCGCGGACACCGTCCTCCAGCCAGACCCCGCGCCAGAGGCATTGCTCGCCGCCGAGCAAGCGGAGCCGGATCTCGATCTCTGCGCCAGGGGGTTGCACGCCCAGCAGTTCGGCCGCGGCGGAACGATCCTGCGGTTGGATCAGGGCCCGAAGGGCCGCGCCCGAGCAGTCTGGAGCCAGGGGACCTAGGCCAAGGGCGCGGGTCGGACCGGTGAAGCTCATGCGATCGACCTGAGGCTCCCAGAGCCACAGGGCGACCGCCGCACCGCCCAGGGCCTCCAGCGTCGCGGTCGCGTCCCAGATCCAACGGTCGTTCGACATCCGGCATCCCGGTCAGACGGAAAGGGGTTCCTTCGGGCCATCGCCGCGAGGCGGCGGCGCAATCAGCCCAAACTGGACATGGTCTCGCCAATCGCCGTTAACTTTCAGATAAGCACGGGCCAGTCCCTCCTCCTGGAAACCCGCCCTTCCCAGCAATCGCCGGGACGGGGTATTCTCGGGCAGGCAGGCGGCTTCCAGCCGGTGGAGGGCCAGGGTTCGGAAAGCGAAGTGGGAGAGCGTACGAACAGCCGCCAGGGTGTGACCCTGTCGCGCGAAGCCGGAGCCGCACCAGTATCCCACCGTTCCCATCTGCGCGACCCCGCGCCGGACATTGGACAGGGTGATGCCCCCGGTCAGGGCGCCGTCGCTCTTCCGGAAGACAAGGAACGGATAGGCCGCGCCAAGGTCGATGTCCCGGGCGTATGAGGCGAGGCGACGTCGCCAAGCGGCTCGCGTCAGGTCATCGTCCGGCCAGGTCGGCTCCCAGGGTTGCAGGAAGGCCCTGGAGGCCCGCCTCAGTTCGCTCCATTCCGGATGATCAGACGGACGCGGCGGGCGGATCTCGATCCCCTCCCCCTGCAACCTCAGGCTATCGCCCGGCGTGATCCAGTCCAGAAGCGCCATGATGGCAAACTCCGGGGTTTTTCCCGTCCGTCAAGTCACTGCGGGGCTTGGGGAGGGCCCGGCCTTCATCGCCGTGCGGAAGGTTTCGGCCGCGGGATGAGCGGCGCTGGGCCCAAGGACCGCTGCAGCAGCCAGGCCCGGCTCCAGGAGTCGGGCTCCCGCCCGGCGCACCGCGGCGGCGTTGCAGGCGTCGATCCTTGCGGCGATCTCCCGGGCCGGAATGAGGCGGCCATGGGTCAGGACCTGGTGCGCCGCTTGTTCCGCACGTGTCAGAAGAGATTCCGCGGCCATGAACTGCGCAGCCTTGAGTTGGGCGCGGGCCCGCGCGAGCTCTGCCTCGTGCGGGGACTCCGCAAGATCCTGCATCTGGTCGGCAACCAGGGCTGCAAGCTCCACCGCGCGTCCCGCCTCGCAGCCGGCGAATACGCCGACCAGGCCGCAGTCAGACCAGAACTCACCCCAGGCATCCACGGCATAGGCCAGGCCGCGGGCTTCGCGGGCCTCCTGGAAGAGCCGCGACGCCATGCCGCCGCCCAGGCATTCCACGAAGACCTGGGCCGCCCAGGCGTCAGGGTCGGTCGCCCCCATCCCGGGACACAGGAAGACAAGGTTCGCCTGCTCAAGGGACCGATCATCGGTCCGGACGCCTCCCGTGAACAAGGCCGGCTCTGGCGATGGAGAGGGCGCGGGCTGCGCAGGGGCGAAGTCCCGCTCCGCGAGGCGCAACAGGGCGTCCTCGTCTATGGCGCCCGAAGCCACGACCACCAGCCGGTCCGGCGCATACAGAAAGCGGCGCCACTGTCGAAGCGCCTCCACATCAGCCCTTTGAAGGCTGGCGGCGTCCCCGAGGATGCAACGACCGAGGGCCTGGCCCTCGAAGGCGGCCTCCTGGGCCATCTCGAAGACAAGATCGTCCGGCGCGTCCTCCGCCTCCGCGATCTCCTGGAGGACGACATGGCGCTCCCTGAGCAGGTCGTCCGGGTCGAGTGTCGGTCGAAGGACGATGTCCGAAAGGAGGCCCGAGGCGTCGTCCAGCCCTTCCGGAAGAGTCCGGACATGGAACAGGGTCCGCTCGAAGCCCGTTTCGGCGTTCATCTGCCCGCCACCGGACTCGATCGCGTCAGCCAGCTGTCGAGCGGTGCGTCCCGCCGCACCCTTGAAGACCATGTGCTCAAGGAGGTGGGACCAGCCGGACTCCCGGCGGCCCTCCCATCGGGCTCCGCGTCCGGCGGCCACCACCAGGGCGACGGTCTGCAAGCCCGGAACAGGGTCACAGACCACCCGGACCCCATTGGCCAGGGTGTGGATCCGCGGCGGTTCAGCCCCCCGCAAACGCCCGGACATAGGCGGCGACCTTTCCCGCGTCGGCGGCGATGGGCTCGAAGCGCTCGGGGCGTTCTGACAGGGCGCGGGCACGCGCGGGGGTCTCTGGCGGCCGGCCCGTAGCGGCGAGCACAGCTTCAGGGAACTTGGCCGGGTGGGCCGTGGCGAGCACCACCGTCGGCCCCGGCGCCGGGTGACGCCGCAGGGCGGACAGGGCCACCGCAGTATGGGGATCCACCATCTCGCCCGTCTCGGACAGGGTCAGCTGCATCTCCGCGGCGGTGCCCGGCTCATCCGAGGAAGCGCCGGCGAAGAGGGTGGTCATGGCGGCCAGGGCGGCGGGAGGCGTGACGATGTCGCGCCCCGCGGCGAAGCCCGAAAAGGCCGACGCGGTCGCCGGCCCATCTCGGCCGGTCGCCTCGAAGAACAGGCGTTCGAAGTTGGACGCCGACTGGATATCCATCGCCGGAGATTGGGTCTCGGCCACGGCGCCGCGGGCGTAGAGGCCGGTGCGGAAGGTACGGGCGAGGATGTCGTTGGCGTTGGTGGCGATCAGGATCCGCCCAATGGGCAGGCCCATGCGGTGCGCCACATACCCGGCGAACCCGTCCCCGAAGTTCCCGGACGGCACGGCGAAGGAGACCGGGCGGTGCGGTCCGCCAAGGGCGACCGCCGTCGTGAAGTAGTAGACGGACTGGGCGACGATCCTGGCGAAGTTGATGGAATTCACTGCCGAAAGGCCCACCGCCCGCTGTAGATCGGCGTCAGCAAGGGCTGTCTTCAGGATCGCCTGACAAGCGTCGAAGTCCCCGGCCACGGCAAGGCACCTGACATTGTCCTCGACGGCGGTGGTCATGAAGCGGCGCTGGACCTCAGAGATCCGCCCGTCGGGGAACATGGCGACGATCCGGGTGTTGGCGCGGCCCCGGAAGGCCTCGACCGCCGCCCCGCCGGTATCCCCCGACGTGGCGCAGAGGATGGTCTGGGTGCGCCCGGCGCGCTCCAGCACGTGATCGGAAAGCCGGGCCAGGAGCTGCATGGCCACATCCTTGAAGGCCAGGCTCGGCCCATGGAACAGCTCGGCCAGGAAGATGTCTGGCCCCAGCTGGACCAGGGGGACGACAGCCGGATGGTTAAAGGCGGCGTAGGCCTCGCGGCACATCCGCGCCAGGTCCGCCTGCGGGATTTCGTCGGCGGCAAACCTTCCCAGGACCGCAGCCGCCACCTCGGCATAGGGCTGGCCCGCGAAAGCGGCGATCTCCTCCCGGCCGAAGGTGGGCCAGGTCTCCGGAACGTAAAGCCCGCCGTCCGGCGCCAGACCGGCGAGCACGGCATCGACGAAGCCGACAGGAGGCGAACCGCCACGGGTGGAGATGTAACGCATCAGCTTCTGAAGTGCTTGCGGAGGAGCGCGCCATATACGCCGAGCAGGGCCGCGGCAAGGCCGAACCAGGTCAGGGCGTACTCCAGGTGGCGGTTGGAAATAGCCGCCGGAATGGGTGCGGGCGACAGGGCGGGGAACTCGGGGTTTAAGGCGGTCTCGGCCATCAGCATGACCGGCGCGGGTCGAGACGCGTCAAGCGTCGAAGCCATGGCGGGGATGTCGCGGTTGAACCACAGCCGGCTGGCGGGGTCGGCCTTGGGCGTGAAGATGCTGGGCGGGTCCGGCGCCCTTAGCACCCCGGTCACCGAAACCGGACCCAGCGGACCCTCCGCCCCGGGTCGCGCAGAAACATCCTCAGCCACAAAGCCCCGGTCGACCAGCAGGCTTCGGTACCGACTGGAGGCCACCGGGCATGCGGAGATCAGCCGCCGACCGGCCGTCCCGTCCTTCAGTCCGAAGAGTTCGACGTATGCGGCGCGGGACAGTTCAGGGCAGTCCACCCGGACCCGGACCATGTCGAGGTCCGCCGGTGAGGCGGCCCCGTCCAGGGCCGTCGCTACGGGGATGGGAGCCGCGGTCTCAAGCTTGGCGATCCGGGTGAGGAGGGCTTCCTTCCAGGTCAGGCGCTGGAGTTGCCACATGCCAAGCGCCACGAGAATGGCGAGTCCGACCGCAGCGGCGAGCGTCAGGCCAACTGGAAAACGGGCTCGACCGGCAGGCTCAGTCCTCATGGCGGGATTCCGCCGCCCGGTTGGCGAACTGCGCCGCCAGGAGCACGCCCTTCATGGGACGCAGGAGTCCCATGCAAACCACCACAGTCATGGGCAGGAAGACGGCAAGGTGAACCCAGATGGGGGGGCGGTAGGCGATCTCGGTGAAGAGGGCGGCGAAGGCGACGATGAAGCCGCCGATCAGCATGACGAAGACAGCGGGGCCATCTCCCGAGTCGGCGCGGCTGAAATCATAGCCACAGGCCTCGCAGCGGTCCGCCACGGTGAGGAAGCCCCGAAAGAGGGCGCCCTCCCCGCAATGGGGACAGCGGCCGGCGAGCCCCGCCAGAAGGGGATTCACGCCGGCCACCGGAAGTCAGTGTCCGCCCGAGGCGCCGAACACCACATAGATGAAGGCGAAGAGGAACAGCCACACCACGTCGACGAAGTGCCAGTACCAGGCCGCCGACTCGAAGCCGAAGTGCTGCTTGGGGGTGAAGCCGGTGCCCATCAGACGCCCAAGGCAGACCAGGAGGAAGAGGGTTCCGATCAGGACGTGGAAGCCGTGGAAGCCCGTGGCCATGAAGAAGGCCGAGCCGTAAAGGCCTGAATTCTCAGCACCTTCGCCGCCGAAGAAGTACTTGTGATCGAGAATGTGGAAATACTCGTAGACCTGCACGGCGGTGAAGATCGCGCCGAGGATCACCGTCAGCAGTACGCCGATCTTGGCCCCGCGCCGGTCTCCGGACTGCAGGGCGTGGTGGGCCCAGGTGACTGTGGTGCCGGACAGCAGCAGGATCAGGGTGTTGAGAAGCGGGAGGTTCCAGGCGGGAACCGTCTCGACGCCCTTTGGCGGCCAGGTCGACCAGGCGGCCCTCACCTCTTCGATTCCGGACTGGGTCCGGAAGTCATTGAAGAGGGCCATCTCGAAGAAGATCCAGAACCAGGCCACGAAGAACATCACCTCTGAGGCGATGAACATGATCATGCCATAGCGGAGGCCGATGCCCACGACCGGGGTGTGGTCTCCCTGGTTGGCCTCAATGGTGACGTCCCGCCACCAGCCGGCCATGGTCAGGAGCACGCCGGCGAAGCCGGCCAGCAACACTGTCAGGTCGCCCTTGGGCAGGCCAAACAGCCCCTTCATGGCGACGACGCCGCCGACCGCCATGACGCAGGCCGCGATCGAGCCCACCAGCGGCCAGGGGCTGGGATTGACGAGATGGTAGTCGTGTTTGACGTCGCCCGCAGACATTGCGCCCCTGTTCCTCTTACTGCCTCAGCCCGCCCGGTGAGTCGCAGACCCGGCAGGCTCGTTTGGTTGTGTCCCTATAGCCCTGCTTTCAGCGTTCCGCCAAGGGCGGATGGCGCCTGCGCGGCCTTGGGCGCCGCATCCTGCGCCGGGAAGAAGGTGTACGATAGGGTCACCTCCGACTTGCCCCGTGTGTCGAAGTCCTCTGCGAACTTCGGATCGACGAAGTAGACCACCGGAAACTCGATCGTCTTGCCCGCGGGGATGGTCTGGTTCGAGAAGCAGAAGCACTCAAGCTTCTGGAAATAGGCGCCCGCGAGTTGGGGGGTGACGTTATAGACCGCGTGGCCGGTTACCGGCTGGTCACTGTTGTTGGTCACTGTGAAGTAGGCGAGGCCGGTCTGGCCGATCCGGAGGGTCTGGGAAGTCTGCTGCGCCCGGAAGCTCCAGGGAAGTTCCCGGACATTGGCGTCGAAGCGAACGACCAGACTCCGTTCCAGAGTTGTCGCAGACGCCTGCTCGGCCCGCCGGGGCGTACCGTCGAAGCCGGTCAGCTGGCAGAAGGCCCAGTATAGCGGCACCGAAGCGTAGGCTGCGCCAATCATGGCCACGAAGCCCGCAGCGCACCAGGCGGCCACCCGGGCGTTACGGCGGGAGACATCAAAGGGGTCGATCGAGGACATTTCCACCCATCCTGAAGACTGTCACGAGGTAGACAAGCACTACGAACCCGACCAACCCCAGGGCGATGGCGAGGTTCCTTCCACGCCGGGCCCTGGCGGCGGCGGCGTTCTCGGGTGACGCCAGCGGCGTCGTTTCGACGTCAGGCTCTGTCATGTCAGACCTCCTGGAAGTCCGGGGGCCGCGCTGCCCAGCAGGTGTTCTCCCAGGAGCGTGGCGAAGAGAAGGGTCAGGTAGAGGATGGAATAGGCGAAGAGGTTGCGGGCGTCCCGCGCCGCAGCCTTCACGTCATAGAGTCCGTCGGTCACCCGGGGATCGGCGGCGTCTCCGGCTCGGCCCGAACGGACCCGCCAGGCGAGCAACAGGAAGACGGCCCCGCCCAGGGCGGCCACCGCCAGGTAGGCGGCGCCTCCCAGTCCGGTGGCGGCTGGCGCCAGGCACACCGGGATGAGAAGCAGGCTATAGATCCAGATCTGACGCCGGGTGACGGCGGCGCCCGCCGTGACCGGCAGCATGGGCACCCCGGCGGCGGCGTAGTCCTCGCTGGTGTAGAGGGACAGGGCCCAGAAGTGGGGCGGCGTCCACATGAAGATGATGGCGCACAGGATCCAGGCGTCCAGCGGCGCCTGGCCCGCGGCGGCGGCCCAGCCGATCACTGGCGGGAGGGCGCCTGCAAGGCCGCCGATCACGATGTTCTGCGCCGTCCAGCGCTTCAGCCACATGGTGTAGACGACGGCGTAGAAGAAGATGGTAAAGGCCAGAAGGCCGGCGGCCAGCCAGTTCAGGGCCAGACCCAGAAGCATGACGGAGAACAGGGAGAGGACGACCCCGAGTGCAAGGGCGTCCGCGGGCTGGACCCGGCCCGCCGGGACCGGCCGGCCGCGGGTGCGGCGCATCCGGGCGTCGATATCGGCGTCATACCACATGTTCAGCGAAGCCGAGGCGCCGGCGCCCACCGCGATACAGAGGATCGCGATCGCCCCCATGACGGGGTGTATCGGCGCCTGGGCGCAGATCAGCCCGGTCGCTGCGGTAAAGACCACCAGGGACATGACCCGGGGCTTGAGCAGCTGGACAAAGTCCTGCCAGCGGGCGGGCGATGAGGCTTGAACGACAGCGGGCGGGGTCATCTGACCTGGTTACCTGACACGGAGAGGGGCGCGCACCGGATCAGACCGGCCCGCGCCCCCCATTTGGTTATTCAGTCCGACCTGTTGAACCAGGCCGGCGCGATTAGTGTCGCGAATCCGGCTTGAAGACCGGGGGGTCGCTGAACTGGTGGAAGGGCGGCGGAGAAGACAGCGTCCACTCCAGGGTCGTCGCGCCCTCACCCCACGGGTTGGCCTCAGCCTTGCGCCGGCGCACGGCGGCCTCGACCAGGATCAGGAGGAAGACCCCGACGCCCACCACGGTGACCAGATAGCCCTGGGTCGAGACCTGGTTCCAGAAGGTCAAGGCCTCAGGATAGTCCACGTAGCGCCGGGGCATGCCCTGCAGGCCCAGGAAGTGCTGCGGGAAGAAGATCAGGTTCACGCCGACGAAGGTGATCCAGAAATGCACCACGCCGAGGAACTCGTTGTACTTCACCCCCCACATCTTCTCGAACCAGTAATAGAAGCCCGCGAAGATGGCGAACACGGCGCCCAGGCTCAGCACATAGTGGAAGTGAGCCACAACGTAGTAGGTGTCATGCAGGGTGTAATCGATGCCCGCATTGGCCAGGACCACGCCGGTCACGCCGCCCACCGTGAAGAGGAAGATGAAGCCGATCGCCCAGAGCATGGGCGTCTTGAAGTCCAGAGAGCCGCCCCACATCGTGGCGATCCAGGAAAAGACCTTCACGCCCGTTGGCACGGCGATCACCATGGTGGCCGCCACGAAATAGGCCCTCAGGTCGACCGGCATGCCCACCGTGTACATGTGGTGGGCCCAGACGATGAAGCCGACGAAGCCAATGGCCACCATGGCGTAGGCCATGGCGAGGTAGCCGAACACAGGCTTGCGCGAGAAGGTGGACACGATGTGGCTGATGATGCCGAAGCCCGGCAGGATCAGGATGTACACCTCAGGGTGCCCGAAGAACCAGAAGAGATGCTGGAACATCACCGGGTCGCCGCCGCCGGCCGGGTCGAAGAAGTGGGTGTTAAAGTTCCTGTCCGTCAGCAGCATGGTGATGGCGCCGGCCAGCACGGGCAGGGACAGAAGCAGAAGGAAAGCGGTCACCAGCACCGACCAGGCGAACAGCGGCATCTGGTGCAGGGTCATGCCCGGCGCGCGCATGTTGAAGATGGTGGTGATGAAGTTGATCGCGCCCAGGATCGAGCTCGCGCCCGCCAGGTGCAGGGACAGGATGGCCAGGTCCATCGACGGTCCGACGTGACCCGAGGTCGAGAGCGGGGGATAGATCGTCCAGCCGCCGCCAAACCCTTTCCCGGGGCCGCCATCGACGAACAAGGACAGGCACAGCAGAACCCAGGCCGCCACCAGCAGCCAGAACGAGATGTTGTTCATCCGGGGGAAGGCCATGTCCGGAGCGCCGATCATGATCGGGACGAACCAATTGCCAAACCCGCCGATCATCGCTGGCATGACCATGAAGAAGATCATGATCAGGGCGTGGGCGGTGACCACCACGTTGTATCCGTGCTTTGAAGCTTCGACGACGCCGAGCTGGTCCAGCCAGCCGCCCTTGACGAAGATCTGCAGGCCGGGCTCAGCCAGCTCAAGTCTGATGAGACCCGAGAGCGCCCCGCCCACCAGCCCGGCCATGATGGCGAAGATGATGTAGAGGGTGCCGATGTCCTTGTGGTTCGTGGAGAAGAGCCAGCGAACCAGGAAGGGGGGCTTGTGATCGTGATCGTGATCAGCGGTGGAAGCGTGGGCCATTGAACTTATCCTGACCTCAATTCGACGCCGGCGCCATGGCCGGCTCGGGCGTGGCGGAAGGCGGGGATGCTGCGTCCGGAGCTGCGACCGGAAGGGCTGCGGGAGTGGCGGCCGCGGCGGGCGAAGGCGCCGGCGCCGGGGCGCCGCCCACCTTGTAACCGCCCTTGGAGGCGACCCAGGCGTCGAACTCGGCCTGGCTGACGGCGTGGACCTCGATGGGCATGTAGGCATGGTCCACGCCGCAGAGTTCGCGACAGTTTCCATAGTACACGCCAGGCCGCTCAACCTTGAACCAGGTCTCGTTCAGGCGGCCCGGGACAGCGTCGCTGATGATGCCGAAGGCCGGCACAGCGAAGGCGTGGATCACGTCCGCGCCCGTGACGATCACCCGGACGGGCTTTCCGACGGGAACCACCAGGGGCTCGGTCGCGGCCAGGAGATAGGGAACGTTCTTCTCCTTGGCCTTGTCCTCGGGAAGGATGTTCGAGACGAACTCGCTGATCCCATTGTCGGGATACTCGTAGCCCCAGTACCACTGGTACCCCGTGGCCTTCACCGTCATGTAGGGCTTGGGCATGTCGTGGTAGGCGTAGAGAAGCCGGAACGAGAAGATGGCGATGAACATCAGGATCAGGACCGGGACGACCGTCCAGATCACCTCGATGGTCGTATTGTGGCTCCACGTCGCGGGCGTGGGGTTCGCCTTCTTGTTGTAGCGCACCACGACCCAGACCAGCAGGGCCAGCACGAAGAGCGTGATGACCGTAATGATCGGCAGGAGGATGACGTCGTGGAAGAAGGCGGCGTCATGTTTCAGCGGGGTGACCCCCGGTTGAAGCCCGATGGCGCCCGGCGTCGGCTGCCCGACAAGAACTTCATCGGCCAGGGCGGGAAGCGCCCAGACCGTCGCCATGGCGGCTGCGGCGGCGCTTGCCAGCCATGCCCGAATGCCTTGAACCCTAGACTGCATGTCCCCTCGGTCATTGCTTACGGGCGGGTCCGACCCGGGAGGGCGGCCCCGCCGATGTCTTCGTGGACCGCACCGCCGGCTAGCCGAAAGCGGGTCCCTCGAAGGCGTCCATACGCGCTCGCGCCGGACTTGCCAAGCGCTCCCAACGCCTTTCGGAAGCCCCTCGCAGGGTGACGCAAGGGCCTGCAGGCCCTATCTGTGACACAACGATCCCAGACGGAGTTCCGCATGTCCCGCACCCCCGAATCCGCCTCCCTCCTCGAGACCCATGGCCTGGCGCCCGAAACGGCGCGGAGGGTGCTTTCCGAGGCGATCGGAGACGCCGATGACGGCGAGATCTTCCTGGAGCGATCGCGGAGCGAGTCCTTCCTGTTCGATGACGGCCGGCTAAAGTCCGCCGCCTTCGACACCTCCGACGGCTTTGGCCTCCGGGTCGTGGCGGGCGAGTCGGCGGGCTACGCCCACTCCAGCGAGGTGTCCGAGGCCGCAATGAAACGCGCCGCCGGTTCCGCCGCCCTGGCCCGCCGCGGCTATTCCGGCCAGGCCGACGAGGGGCCCCGTCCCACCAACACCCGCCTCTACGATGAGGTCGACCCCACCGAGTCCCCGGGATTCGAGGCCAAGGTCGCCCTGCTCCAGGAGATCGACGCCTGGTGCCGGGAGCGGGATCCCCGGGTGGTGCAGGTCATGGCCTCCCTCGGCGGAGAGCAGCGGACGGTCGAGATCCTGCGCGCCGACGGCCGGCTCATCCGCGACGTTCGCCCCCTGGCCCGGATCAACGTGCAGATCACCGTCGAGCGCGATGGCCGGCGCGAGACCGGATTCGCCGGCGCCGGCGGGCGGGCGGGCTTCGAGGCCTGGATCGCCCCGGACCGCTGGCGGGCCCAGGCGGAGGAGGCCCTTCGCCAGGCCCTGGTCAACCTGGAGGCGGGCCCCTGCCCGGCCGGCGAGATGGACGTCGTGCTCGGTCCCGGCTGGAACGGGGTCCTCCTCCACGAGGCGGTGGGCCATGGCCTGGAGGGCGACTTCAACCGCAAGGGCTCCTCGGCCTTCTCCGGACGCATCGGCGAGCAGGTCGCCGCCCGCGGGGTGACGGTCTACGACGACGGCGCCCTGCCCGGCCGCCGCGGCTCGCTGACCGTGGATGACGAGGGCACGCCCACCAGCCGGACGGTGCTGATCGAGGACGGGATCCTGGTGGGCTACATGCACGACCGGATGAGCGCCCGGCTGATGGGCCTGGCCGCCACGGGGAACGGCCGGCGACAGTCCTACGCCCACATTCCCATGCCCCGGATGACCAACACCGCCATGGAGGGGGGCTCGACCCCCCGCGAGGAGATGATCGCCTCGACCCGGCGCGGCCTCTACTGCGCCAACTTCGGCGGCGGCCAGGTCGACATCACCAACGGGAAGTTCGTCTTCCAGTGCACAGAGGCCTACCTGATCGAGGACGGCCGCATCACCCGTCCGGTCAAGGGCGCCACCCTGATCGGCGACGGCCCCACCGCCCTGACCCGGGTGACCATGATCGGCGACGACTTCGACTTCGACCCCGGCGTCGGGGTCTGCGGCAAGTCCGGCCAGTCGGTGCCGGTTGGCGTGGGCCAGCCCTCACTGAAGATCACCGGCCTGACGGTAGGCGGCGCCGGGGGCTGAACCCCGACGACCGCCGCCGGACGCCCGATTCAGGAGGCCTGGGCCGGAGGCTCCGCCCGGACCGGCTTGTCCGCATGCGCCCAGTTTCGGACGACGAAGCTGATCGCGATGAAGGCGACGCCACAGACCACCCCGCCCCACCCCAGGGTTCGGAACCCGCTGATCGCCGTATTGAGCGCGAGCTCCGGGTCCAGCACCTCCCCGCCCACGGACTCGGTCACCAGGAAACCGGCGATCCAGCCGCCCACGTACTGGGCGATCGATGAGGCGAGGAACCAGACCGCCATCATGAAGGAGACGACGCCGGGCAGGGTCAGCTTGGTAATCTCGGACAGGCCCACCGGAGAGAGGAAGAGCTCGCCCAGTGTATGGAGCAGGTAGAGCAGTCCCAGGAGAACCAGGGGTACGCGGAAGGCGCTGTCGTGGAGTCCCGCACCCCAGACCACGATCAGGAAACCCAGCCCCACCTGGATCAGTCCCAGGCCGAATTTCAGGGTCGGGTTCGGATCCTTCCCTCTCTGGCCCAACCAGGTCCAGAGGGCGGCGAGGAGCGGTGCGAAGATCAGGATGAAGCCCGCGTTGAACGACTGGGTCTGCGCCGCGCCCACCGAGGTGTCGATCCAGCTCCACCAGGCCGAGGGCTGGACCCCGGCGGCGGCGAGCTGCTCAGGGGTGCCATACGGAATGCCAAGGAATCGCCCGGCCTCCTGGGTCAGCGACAGGTCGACATTGGTCGAGGCGAAGAGGTTGAGGGACGAGCCGGCCTGCTCGAAGAGGGTGAAGAAGATGACGGACCCCAGGATCAGGATCACGGCCAGCCCCATTCGCTGGCGCTCCACCCGGGTCTGGCAGACCCGCAGGATGATCCATGCCAGCGCCAGCAGCGAAAGCACGATGGCCGCGACAAGGGCGGCGCCCACGAGCCGGCTGTTCTGGACCGTCAGGAAGACGACGCCGATGGCTAGGATGGACATGATGTAGGTCATCCACTCGCGGCTGATGAAGCCGGCGAAGGGCTCCCGAAGCATGCGCGGATTGGGGGGCTCACCCTTGCCTTCCAGCAACGGCTTGCCCAGAACGAAGACGATCCAGCCCAGGAACATGCCGACCCCGGCGAGCCCGAAGCCCGCCCACCAGCCGAAGTGCTGGCCAAGCAGGCCGCAGAGGATGGCGGCCCAGAAGGCCCCGAGATTGATGCCGTAATAGTAGAGGGTGAAGCCGGAATCCCGCCGAGGGTCACCCTGCGCGTAGAGTTCGCCCACCACGGCCGAAATGTTCGGCTTGAGGAAGCCGACGCCGAGGATGATCAGCGATACGGCGAAGTAGAACATGCTCGCCGAGCCATTGTTGATCAGGGTGCGGACCTCGTAGTCGCCCTCCGGAATCGACGTCGGGAGCCCGGAGGCGATCGGCGCTCCGGGGATTTCGATCCCGCCGCCCTCCCGGGCTCCGAACTCATACTTCTTGCCCTCCACCAGGATGAACGCCACCCGGTCGTCCATCCGGCCTTCAGAAACGATGGGGTAGACGTTCCCGCCGTAAATCAGGTCCTGCTGAGACGGCCGTCCCTCAAAGCCCATCGAGATGTGGCCGGCCACAAGCAGCAGGGCGCCGAAGGCAACCGCCTTGCGGGAGCCCAGCCAGCGGTCTGCGATGAAACCGCCCAGGAGAGGCAGGAGGTACACCAAGGCGGTGTAGGAGGCGTAGAGGGCGCTGGCCTCGCTCCTGTCGAACATGAGGTGTTGGGTCAGGTAGAAGATCAGAATGCCGCGCATCCCGTAGTAGGAGAAACGCTCCCACATCTCGGCGAAGAACAGGACAAGCAGTCCGCGGGGATGCTCACGCAGAAGCTGGCGAAGGACGGGTATGCCGGTGGCCAGGGTGACGAGCAAACCAAGCAGAATGACGATGTTCATCTCAGGGGATTCCGTCGCGGGGCGGGCGCAACGCACCCGCGGAGAGTCTGAGACCCAAACAGATCATGCGCCGCCGGTTGAGGCAAGCAAGCGGGCGGAAGGGCTCAGAAAGCCAGTTCCCGCCAGACGGGATCGACCCGGCCGCCCCAGACGCCATGGAAACGGTCCAGCAACCGGTCGGCGCGGGTCTGGCCACTCTCGGCGATCTCGGCCAGGGGCTGCAGATAGCGGCTCTCGTCCGCACCCGAAGCGTCGAGGCGGGCCCGCCGGCGGAGACCGCCGGCGGCGATCGCCACCAGGTCCCGGGCCACGTCCTGAACGGTCCGGGAGCCGATGCTCGCCTTCAGGCCCAGGCGGGTGACATCGGCCCGCAGGCGCTCGTGCGACTCCAGTGGCCAGTCGCGGCAGAGGTCCCAGGCGGCCGCCAGGGCGGCGGAGTCGTAAAGCAGGCCAGTCCAGAGCGACGGCAGGGCGTCCAGCATGGGCTGCGGACCGGCGTCCGCCCCGCGCATTTCCAGATATTGCTTGAGCCGGACCTCCGGAAAGGCGGTCGTGGCGTGATCGGCGAAATCCTTCAGGTTCGGCCGGTCGCCAGGAAGATCATCGAACCCCTGGGTCATGAACTGCCGGAAGGAACGCCCCGAGAGATCCACATAGGCGCCATTCCGCTTGGCGAAATACATCGGAACATCAAGGAGATAGTTCGCATAGGCCTCGTAGCCGAAGCCCTTGTCGAAGACAAAGCCCAGCATGCCGGTCCGGTCGGGATCCGTGTCGGTCCAGACATTGGCCCGTGCGGTGAGGAAGCCCGAAGGCCGGCCTTCAACAAACGGCGAGTTCGCGAAGAGGGCGGTGACCACCGGCTGCAGGGCCAGGCTGGTGCGGAACTTCAGCCGCATGTCGTCTTCGTTGGCGAAGTCGAGATTGGCCTGCACCGTGCAGGTGCGAAACATCATGTCCAGGCCAAGGCCGCCGACCTTGGGCATGTAGGCGCGCATGATGCGATAGCGCCCCTTGGGCATGACGGGAACCTGCTCGCGCGTCCACTCCGGGGTGAAGCCGAGCCCCAGGAACCCCAGGCCGAGACGTTCGCCCACGGCGCGGACCTCATCGAGGTGGCCCGCCGTCTCTGCAGCGATCTCATGCATGTCAGCGAGGGGCGCGCCGGACAGCTCGAACTGCCCGCCGGGCTCCAGGCTCACATTGGCCCTGCCACGCTCCAGGCCGATGAGGGTCTCCCCTTCGAAGACGCCGGACCAGCCGAAGGCCTTCAGGCCCTCCATGAGGGCGAGGATGCCCGTCTCGCCCAAATACGGGACAGCGGCGTGATCCGCCGTCCGGAAGACGAATTTCTCGTGCTCAGCACCCACGCGCCAGTCGGCAGGGGGCGTCTCGCCCGCCTGCAGCCAACCGACGATGTCGGAGAAATCCAGCGGTCGATCGTCGACCTTGGAATCGGCCATGCCCCTCTTCCCGTAGGTTCCCTTCCCGGCCCCGCGATCCGGCGGGGGGCGATCTTTACGCCGTTAAGTCGCCTGCGCGCAAATCAGGATTTCTCGACTGCGTTCAGGAAATCAGGTCCGCCAGTCCCCGATCGCCGCCTGGACCAGGGTCAGGGCGGACAGGGCCGCCGTATCCGCCCTCAGAATACGGGGGCCAAGCGACACGGCGATGACGCCGCTTCGCGATATCAGGCCCGCCCTCTCGGAGGTCGAGAATCCGCCCTCCGGACCAATGAGCACGGCCAGTGGGCCAGGGGGCTGGCCGCCGAGGGCCTCCAAAAGGGGCGGCGCGTCACCGGCCTCGTCGCAGAAGATCAGCCGTCCTCCGCCCGGTCGTCCGTCCAGCGCCCGGGACATAGGTTCCGGTGCATGAACCGTCGGGACATCAAGCCGCCCGGTCTGCTCGGCGGCCTCTGCCGCGATGGCCTCCAGGCGGTCGATCCGGGCATGGTCCGCATTGGTCCTTTCGGTGGTGACCAGGCGGATCTCACCGACCCCCAGTTCAACGGACTTGGCGATCACGGTCTCCAGCGGCGTCCGCTTCACCAGCGCCATGACGAGGACCAGGTCCTCACGGGGGGGCTGGATCCGGATCCTGTTGAGGACCCTCAGCCGGGTCTCGCGCCGGCCTGTCGCGGCGACGGCGGCGGCCCATTCCCCGTCGCGACCGTTGAAGACCAGGACCTCGTCCCCCGGCCCGCGCCGCATGACCTGGACCAGGTAGCGGGCCTGGACATCCGGGAGGGCGATCTCCCGGCCCTCGGCGAGGTCGACGTCGACGTAGAGGCGGATCATGCTTCCTCCTAGACCCGAAGCCGCCCCCCGCCTAGATTCCGCGGATGAGTGAAAAGACCCCGACCGGCGCAGCCTATGAACAGGACCTCCAGCGGCTGCAACTGGCCCTGGTCCGCTATCAGCAACACGCCATCGCCGAGGGCGACAAGGTCCTCATCATCTTCGAGGGACGCGACGCGGCGGGCAAGGACGGCTCGATCCAGAGGATCACCGAGCACCTGTCCACCCGGGCGACCCGGGTCATCGCTCCGCCCAAGCCCTCGGACCGGGAGCGCAGCCAGTGGTTCTTCCAGCGCTATGTCCAATGGCTTCCCGCCGCCGGTGAGACCGTGATCTTCAACCGGTCCTGGTACAACCGGGGCGGAGTCGAGCCGGTCATGGGCTTCTGCACGGAGGACGAGCACGAGCACTTTCTTCGCGAGGTCCCCGCCTTCGAGGGCATGCTGGTCGACAGCGGCGTCAGGCTCGTCAAGCTCTGGCTGGACGTCAGCCGGAAGGAACAGAAGAAGCGCCTTGAGGAACGCCGCACCGACCCCCTGAAGGTCCTGAAGTCCAGCCCGCTGGACGAGGCCGCGCAATCGCGCTTCGACGACTACACCGCCGCCCGGGACGGCATGCTCCGGCGCACCCACTCAGACGAGGCGCCCTGGACCTGCGTCCGGTCGGACCAGAAAAAGCCGGCGAGGCTGGCCATCCTGCGCCATCTTGTCCGAACCCTGGCGCCGGAATCGATCGCCGGGGCGGTCGAGGCTCCCGATCCCGCCGTCCTCTTCACCTTCGAGCTCGGCGCCCTGTCGGATGGCCGCCTGGCCCGGTGAAGACCGAACTCTCCGCCCCCGAGGCCCGCCGCCTGGCCCTTCGCGCGCAGGGGTTCGGACACGCGCCGCCCCTGGCGCCGGGCCGCCGGGAGGTCCTGCAGACCCTGCGCCGGCTGGGCGTCCTGCAGATGGACTCGGTCAATGTCCTCGCCCGGTCCCACTACCTGCCCCTCTTCTCCCGCCTTGGCCCCTACCCACGCACGGCGCTGGAGGACCTGGCCTGGGCCGGACGCCGGGGCCTCTTCGAATACTGGATGCACGAGGCCTCGCTGGCGCCCCTCGAGACCCAACCCCTTCTGCGGTGGCGGATGCAGGACGCCGCCGAGGGCGTGGGGGTCTGGCGCGGCGTGGCGGCCTTCCTCCGGAGCCACGGCGACTTCATCGACCGGGTGCTTGGCGAGATCCGGGACCGGGGGCCCCTCTCAGCCGCGGAACTGGGCCTTGGGGCGAAGGGCGCCGGCGGCTGGTGGGGCTGGAGCGAGGGCAAGCGGGCCCTCGAGTGCCTGTTCTGGACGGGAAGGCTGACCACCTCCACCCGCAGCGGCGCCTTCGAGCGCATCTACGGTCTGCCGGACCAGGTGCTCCCGTCAGGGCTCCTGGCGGCGCCGACACCGGACAGGGCCCAGGCCCAGCGGGAGCTGGTCCGCATCGCCGCCCAGGCGCAGGGCGTGGCGACAGAAGCGGACCTCAGGGACTATTTCCGCCTGAGCGCAGCCGACGCCCGCCTGCGGGTGGCGGAACTCGTGGAACTGGGGGAGCTGACCCCCGTTCGGGTCGAGGGCTGGCGGGCGCAGGCCTACCTGTCGCCCGACGCCGGGGCGCCCCGGAAGGTCAAGGCCGAGGCCCTCCTCAGCCCCTTCGACAACCTCATCTGGTTCCGCGACCGGGCCGAGCGCCTGTTCGACGTGCGCATCCGGCTGGAGATCTACACCCCCGCCCACCGCAGGGTGCACGGCTACTATGTCCTGCCCTTCCTGGAGGGCGAGGCGATCACCGCCCGGGTGGACCTGAAGGCCGACAGGCAGGGCGGCAGGCTCCTGGTCCAGGCCGCCCATGCCGAGCCCGCCGCGGGCCGGCAGACCCCGGAGGCCCTCGCCCGGTCTCTGAAGCGCATGGCGGGCTGGCTGGGACTCGAGAGCGTATCGGTCGCGCCGCGGGGCGACCTGGCCAGTCGCCTGGCGGGTGAGGTGGCCCATCTAGGCTGACCGCCTGGGCTTCATTACCAGCCAGGGGG